>CAIVTJ010000031.1 GCA_903908825.1 uncultured Pseudomonadota bacterium
CGTGTGGCCACTGCGGCCGGGCCTGCTTCAGCCGGCACGACGATGGTCTTCCGGCCCGGGCGGTGACGGATTGCCAGCCGCACCCGGACCGTAATGCTGGTCGCGCTCGTCATGCCGCGGCCCTCAGGGCATCCGGCACTATGGCGCCGAGGTCGCGGACCAGGCCACCAAGCCCGTCCAGCCGCAGCCGAATGTCGGCGCCTGCCGGGCCCACCACCACCCGCTCTACCAGCGACCGTACAATCCGCGTCTGCTCCGCCGGAAATAGATGCTCCCACAGCGGGTCCAGCGTAAGCGCAGCCCTGAGGCCCTTCTTGCGTTCCGGGTGACGAGTATGGTGGTTCGGCCGGAAGCAAGGAGCTTCAGGCCGACATTATGGTCGACGCAAATGACGACGCGAAGGCGGAAGTGTACCGCCGTGTGGAAGTACTGACCGGTCCTGGCCGTCGGCGGCAATGGTCGGAGGAGGCCAAGGCGCGGATCGTGTCGGAGGCTTGGCAGCCTGGCGCGGTCGTGGCCGTGGTGGCGCGTCGGTGGCAAGTGTGCCCGCAGCAGGTGTTCGCCTGGCGGCGCGAGATGGGGCGCGCCGCGGTGGCAGCGCCAGATTTCGTACCGATCGTGGCTGCCGCCCCAATGGCCCAGGAAGTGCCACTGCCGCCGATTGAGATTGAACTGGCGGGTGCCGTGCTGCGTATAGCACCAGGGACGGAGGCCGCTCTCACGACGGTGCTGCGTGCGGTGCGGGCCTCGGTCCTGTGATAGCCCTGCCGGCGGGCGCGCGGGTGTTGCTGGCAACGCGGCCGGTGGATTTCCGCAAGGGCGCGCATGCCCTGGCCGCCTTGGCGGCCGAGGTGCTGGATGCCGAGCCTTTCTCGGGCGCGGTGCTGGTGTTTCGCGCGCGCCGCGCGGACCGGATCAAGATCCTGGTCTGGGACGGCAGTGGCCTGGTCCTCGTCTGGAAGCAGTTGGAGGGCAGCCCGTTCCGCTGGCCGCCGGTGGTGGATGGTGCGGTGCGTCTGACGCCGCTCGAATTCGCGGCGCTGTTTGATGGCATCGATTGGACGCGCGTTCAGAGCACGCGAAGGATTCCCAGACCGAGCGTGCCTGCGTAGAATCCCGCCCACGATGCGCGCCGATCATGCCACGCTGCCCCTGCCCAAGGACCCCGCTGCCCTGCGGGCCCTGCTGCTGGCCACGCTGGAGGCTTGCCAGACGCTCACGACCGAGCGCGACAAGATCGCCGCCCAACGCGACGCGCTGGCCGCGCGCAACGAACAACTGCACCACCTCCTGCTGAAGCTGAAACGCCAACAATTCGGCCAGAAGTCGGAGCAACTCCCGCCCGATCAATTGCTGTTCGCCTTCGAGGAAATCGAGACGACGCTGGCAGCAGACGCGGCCAAGGCAGCAAAGCAGTCGCCCGCGCTGGCCGAGGCGCAGGGCAAGCGCCGCCGTGCTGGGCGCGGGCGGCTGCCCGCGCATCTGCCACGGGTCGAAGTGGTGCTGGCGCCCGAGGCATCGACCTGCCCATGCTGCCAAGCCGCGCTGGTCGAAATCGGCACCGACACCGCCGAGCGGCTGGACGTAATCCCGGCGCAGTTCCGCGTCATCGTCACCAAGCGGCCCAAACTGGCCTGCCGGGCCTGCACCGGCGTGGTGTTGCAGGCCAACGCACCGCCCCGGCTGATCGAGGGCGGCGTGCCCACCGAGGCGACAGTCGCTCATGTGCTGGTGTCGCGCTACGCCGACCATCTGCCGCTCTATCGCCAGTCGCAGATTCTGGCGCGGCAGGGCATCGAGATTGGCCGCGAGGTTCTGGCCGATTGGGCCGGCACGGGGGCGATGGAGATCGTGCCGGTGGTGCGGCGCATGCGCGAAATCCTGCTGGGCTCGGCGCGGCTATTCGCCGACGAGACAACAATGCCGGTGCTGGACCCCGGGCGAGGCCGGACCAAGAAGGGCTATGCCTGGGCCATCGCGCGCGACGACCGGCCCTGGGGCGGGGCGGACCCGCCGGCGGTGGTGTTCCACTACGCGCCAGGCCGCGGCGCCGAGCACGCGAAGGCGCTGCTGGCGGGCTATAGCGGGGTGCTGCAATGCGACGGCTATGCTGCCTACAAGACGCTGGCCGCGGCTGGCGACATGTCGCTGGCATTCTGCTGGAGCCATGTGCGGCGCGAGTTCATCGATCTGGCGAAAACCAAAACGGCGCCGATCGCGCAGGAGACGTTGCAGCGTATCGCAGCACTCTATGCCGTGGAGACGAAAATTCGCGGCCAGGCGCCCGATATCCGCCGTGCCACCCGGCAGAACAAAAGCCGGCCACTGGTGGATGACCTGTTCGCCTGGTGGACGGCGCAGCTCGCGCGGCTGCACGGTGGCAGCCCGACGGCGCAGGCGATCCGCTACGGGCTGAACCACCGCGAGGGGCTGGTGCGGTTCATCGATGACGGCCGCATCGAACTCGACAACAACACGGTCGAGCGGGCCATTCGGCCAATCTGCCTGAGCCGGAAGAATGCGCTGTTCGCCTCGGGCGATGATGGGGGCGCGCGATGGGCGGCGGTGGCCTCGTTGGTGGAGACGTGCAAGCTCAACGGCGTTGACCCGCAGAGATACTTCACCGATGTGCTGACGCGCCTTGTGAATGGATGGATGGAGAGCCGCATCGACGAGCTCATGCCCTGGCACTGGGCACCAGCGAAAAACAGCTGAGCGTCAAGCCGCCAGGAGGAGGGCCTGGAACCAGCGCTTACGCCCCAATGGCCC
>CAIVTJ010000032.1 GCA_903908825.1 uncultured Pseudomonadota bacterium
GCCTATGACGGACAGCGCGCTTACTTTGGCCTGGCAGACTTTCTGACACCCAACCCGGGCGGCATGAACGCCCTCAATCTGGCGGACGGCAAACTGCTGTGGCACATGCCGCCGCAACCGCTGCTGTGCGGCGAGAAGCGTCAGGGCTGCGGCCCGGGCCAAGGTGGCGCGCTGACGGCCATCCCCGGCGCGGTACTCAACAGCGGTCTAGACGGTGGTTTGCGCGCCTATGACGCACGCGACGGCCACATCCTGTGGCTGTACAACACGCTGCAGGACTACACCACCGTCAACGGCGTCAAGGCCAAGGGTGGCAGCATGGATGGCAACGGGCCCATCGTGGCCAACGGCATGGTGTTTGTGAACTCGGGCTACGGCGGCCTGATCGGCACGCCCGGCAACGTGCTGTTGGCGTTCGGGCTGGAATAAACGCCAGCCCGCGCCGCAACGCTGGGCTTAGATGCCCAGCGTGTCCCAATGCGCCTCGATGCGCTTGCGCAGCGCCGCATCGGGCAGATCGCCACGACCGGCAGCCAGGTTGTCGGTCAGGTAGTCCATGATCGTGGTGCCCGGTATCACTGCCGTCACGCCGGGCGTGGACAGGTTGTACTTCAGCAGCAGCTGCGCCCAGGTGGTGGCGCCGATCTCGGCAGCAAACGCGGGCAGCGGCTTGCCCGCCAGCTTGGGCATGAAGCTGCCGCGACGGCCGCCCAGCGGCATGTTGATCAGCACCGCAATGCCCTTGTCTATGGCCAGCGGCAGGATTTCTTTGGCCGAGTTGCGCGCATCGATGGCGTAGTTGACCGCGATGAAGTCCAGCTTTTGCTTGCGCATAAGCTCGAGCAAGGGCGCGTACTGATTCTCGAACGAGGTGGTGGCGCCGATATAGCGCACCTTCTTTGCCTGCTGATATTCACGCAGCACCGGTAGCAGCGTGTCGGTGGCAAAAAAGTTGTGGATCTCATACAGGTCGATGCGATCGGTGCGCAGCCGCTTGAACGACGTGTCGATCACTGCCTGCGTGTTCGACACATCACCGCCCAGCGGCGTTTTGGTCGACAAAAACAGTTTGTCGCGATTGCCCAGTTCGGCCACCAGTTGGCCGATGACCTCTTCAGACTTGCCATAGGCCTGCGCCGTATCGACGATGCTGCCGCCCAGCAGCGGCAGGTTCTGCAGCACTTGCTTGCGCGTGGCGATGTCTTCCGGCGCGGTGACATCAAAGGCATTGGTACCGATGCCCACCACCGGAATCTTTTCACCGCTGGAGGGGATGGTGCGCAGGATGGGCTTGGCGTTGGCTGCAGCAGCCCAAGCCGCACTGCCCGGTAGTGCCGCGGCGACGCCGGCAGCGATACCAGAGGCGATGACCTGACGACGGCTGATGGACTCAAGATCGGTGCGACGCATGTGGTTCCCCCGGTTGTTGTGTTGCGACGTTACCTAGCGCGCAGGCGGCTTGTCTATCTCGCGCAAAGTGGCGATGAGCCGGCGCGTGTTGGCATAGCGATCGACCAGCAGCAAGGCATTGCCACCCGGCACGGCAGACAACTGTCCCGCTTGCGGCAACAAAGGCCGCAACACCGGCACCAACTGCGCGGCATCGAGATAGCGCACGGCCACTGTACGCGTCACCCACTCGTCATCGGCAATGGCCGCATCGTCTACCGTGACCACCGGCAAGGGCTGATTGCGGATGTCGCTATCGGGGACCACGCTGGTGATGCCGCCCGTGGTGTACGCCGCAAGACCATTACCGCGCAGCACGCTCAGCACCGCCGGCCAGCTGCCGGTGTCGCTGCCGTTGCCGACGCGCAGCTGCGCCGGCACCTTGGGGTCGATCACGAAGCGACGTCCGGTGGTCTGAGTCTGCTGCTGCAACAGACTCTGCAACGCCACCGTCTGGTTTGCGCCAGTGCTGGTGGCAGCCGCCGCCACACCCGGCCCGGCCGCAGGCAAGGGCTGACCCTTGGGCCACAACAACCACAGACGGCCCTGTTCGCGCATGTTGCCTGCGCGCTCGCCGGCCTGCGCACCCAAGCCCCAGAACAGATCGGCGCGCACCACGCCGCGGATCGCACCGCCGGTGTCCTGCGCCATGACCAGCCGTTGCAGGGCCGGGCCACCGCCGGGTTCGTTGGTGGCCAGAAACAGC
>CAIVTJ010000033.1 GCA_903908825.1 uncultured Pseudomonadota bacterium
GCCAGGTTTTCGAGGCTGGCCTCGGACAGGTCGCCGGGGATCAGCAACACGCGCGAGCGGATGCGGAAATAGCCTGGGGCCGACTCGAACACCGTGCCACTGTCGAGCAGGGCATCCAGTGACTTACGCGGACACAGGTCGGGGTGCACGCGATTGGCCAGGTCGATCATGCAGCGACCGGTCTCGCGCTCGAACTCGATATCTAAGGGCAGTCCATAGGGACCGAGGTACAGGGCATCGGTACTCCAGACGTGCAGTAGCTCGATTAGCGTGCTGTAAGCCAACGTCTTACGTTCAACTTCCACATGCTGCTCGATCAAGGTCGCCGCAGTGTCGGGCGCAACGCCAGCCAACTCGGCCACCTGTTGTACCGGCGCATCGGGATCGGTTTCGGAGGCCATGGTCTTGGCGGTCTCGACGTAGACCAAGCGCGCCAGGTTGACGAACTCTTCAAAGCGCACGCCGGCGCCCAGCAACATGCGCACCATGGGCCGCAGCACGCGCCGGTAGGCTTGCAGCAGGTTGTTGTCGGTTTGTAAGTCCATCTTTAAGGGCTCCTCAACTGCGTTCGCCGGGCACAAACATGCGCTCATGCTCCAGAATGGCGTATCGATCGGTCATGCCGGCCACATAGTCGGCCACGGCGCGCGCCCTGCCCGCCAAACCGTTCTGCGACTCCAGTAAGCGCGCAGCGGACTGGTAATCGTCGGGCATCAGCCGCACATCGCTCATGAAGACTTCAAACAGGGCACGCACCACACCACGGGCCTTGAGGGTCATGCGCTGCACGCGATAGTGGCGGTAGAGGTTATCGCGCAAAAAGGCCTTGAGCTGCAGGTGCTGGGCCTGCACAGGTTCGCTCATAGCGATCAGCAGACCGGATTGCGCGCGGACGTCATCGATGTGTGCCGGCCGGGCGGCGGCGATGCGTTGACTGCTGTGCTGAACAACATCGACGACCAGGTGATTGATCATGCGACGCACGGTTTCATGGATCAGGCGACGCTCCTGCAGCCCCGGATATTTGGCCTGTACGGCTTCGATCTGTGTGCGCACCAAGGGCACCTCGCGCAGCTGCTCTAAGGTCAGCAGGCCGGCGCGCAAGCCATCATCGACATCGTGGTTGTTGTAGGCGATCTCGTCAGCGAGGTTAGCCAGCTGCGCCTCCAGGCCGGGTTGTTGCCGCGCCAGAAAACGTTGCCCCACATCACCCAAGGTGCGCGCATTGGCCGCCGAGCAATGCTTGAGAATGCCCTCGCGGCACTCATAGGTGAGATTGAGTCCGGCGAAATCGGCGTAACGCTCTTCCAGTTCATCGACCACGCGCAGCGACTGCAGGTTGTGCTCGAAGCCGCCGTACTCGCGCATGCACTCGTTGAGCGCTTCCTGGCCGGCATGACCGAACGGCGTGTGACCCAGGTCATGGGCCAGGCAGATGGCCTCGGTCAGCGCTTCGTTGAGCCGCAGCGCGCGCGCAATAGAGCGGGCGATCTGCGCCACCTCCATGGAATGGGTGAGCCGCGTGCGATAGAGATCGCCCTCGTGATTGACGAACACCTGCGTCTTGTAGACCAGCCGGCGGAAGGCATTGGAATGCACGATGCGATCGCGATCGCGCTGGTATTCGGTGCGGTATTGCGGCGGCGGTTCGGGATAACGGCGGCCGCGGGTCTGATCGTCCAGAGCGGCATAAGGGGCCAGAGTGCCGTTGTCGTGACTGGCGGTCATCGGCTTAACCGAACTGCGCAGCAAGCGTGGCCGACAACGCCTCGTCGGGGTAGTCGGCTGTGAACGTGGCCGCACCCAACGCGCGCAACAACACCAGACGGATGCGGCCGGCGCGCACTTTTTTGTCGACGCTCATGTAGTGCATAGCCCGCTCTGCGCCCATGCGCGGCGGTGGCGTGGCGAGGCCTGCGCGCTGCAACAGATCGGCGATGCGTTGCACATCGTGGCGTGGCAACAGGCCGATGCGCGCCGACATGTCGGCTGCGATCAACATGCCTGCTGCAACCGCCTCGCCGTGCAACCAGTCTGTGTAGCCGGTGGCCGCCTCGATGGCGTGGCCGAAGGTGTGGCCGAAGTTGAGCAGTGCGCGCTCACCCTGTTCGCGCTCATCACGCAGCACGACCTCGGCTTTGAGTTCGCAGGAGCGGTAGATGGCATGGGCCATGGCTGCCGGCTGCAAGCTCAGCAACTCATCGAGGTGCTGTTCGATCCAGTCGAGAAACACAGGATCGAAGACCAGCGCGTATTTGATGACCTCGGCCAGACCCGCGCGCAGTTCGCGCGGCGGCAGCGTGGCCAGCGTGGCGGTGTCGGACACCACGACCGCCGGTTGGTGAAAAGCACCGATGAGGTTCTTGCCGCCGGGATGATTGACGCCGGTCTTGCCACCGACTGACGAGTCGACCTGCGCCAGCAAGGTGGTGGGCAACTGCGCGAAGGCCATGCCGCGCTGATAGCAGGCCGACGTGAAGCCGGCCAGATCACCGACGACGCCGCCGCCCAGCGCCAGCACTAAGCCGTCGCGGCCGAAACGGTTGGCCACCAGCACATCGAGCACGCGCGAGACATGGTCTAAAGTTTTGTGTTGCTCACCGTCGGGCAACAGCACCTGCACGACACGCCGCCCGGCCAGCGAGGCCAGCACAGCCGGGGCATAGAGCGGTGCAACCGTGACATTGCTGACCAGCAGGATGTCCTGCGCAGTGACGTGGCTGGCGAGCGTAGTGCCGTCGGTCAGCAGACCCTGCCCGATGAGGATGGGATAGGCGCGACCCGGCAACGGGACCTGTAGTTCAAGCATGGTGCGACAGTATACGCAGCCGTGATGACAGACTGGGTTTTAGCGCTCATCCGGCGGTGCGGGAGACACCGTACGACCACAGACGTCATGCAGGATCTGTTCAGCCACACGCGCCACGCGGCGGTGATCGGTGGACACCACATAGTCGGCCAACTGCCGGTAGATCGGATCGCGCTGCGCGCGCAACTGGCTTAAGCGCGCCGGCAAATCGGCGGTGTGCAACAGCGGGCGGCCCTTGCCGCTGCCCACACGGTGCAACTGCTGGCCCAGCGACGTGGCCAGAAACACCACGGTGCCGCGCTCAGAGAGCAGTTGACGATTTTCGGGGCGCAGCACGGCTCCACCACCGGTGGCCATGACGATGGGCTCGAGACGGGTCAGCGCTTCGATGGCTTCGATCTCGCGCTGACGGAAACCGTCCTCGCCCTGCTGCTCAAAGATGAATGGGATGTCGACGCCGGAACGGCGCTCGATTTCGGCATCGCTGTCATGGAAAGGCACATCGAGGAGCCGCGCCAACTGACGACCCACAGCGGTCTTGCCGGAGCCCATGGGCCCGATGAGGAAGATGTTTGCTTTGCCGATCATGTCCTGGTTCGCGCGAGGGCCTTGCGGCGAACGACATCATCAACCAGAACACGGCCGGGGGGAACCCGGCCGCTGTTCAAACCGTGGCAATCACTGCACGGTGACGTTGATGCGGGCCAGCGTCTCGTTACCCTTGGGCGTCTTGACGCTGACGGTGAACTGCCCTGTGCCCAGGGTCGTGCCTGAGGCCACGCCGAACGTGAACACCGTTGCGCCACTGACCAAGGAATTGGCAGGTGCCGCGGTGCAAGGCATGGTGAAAGAACTGGGCGCGATGATACTCAGACCGGCATTGGCCACCGTGCCGCTGATGACCGTCGAACCCGGCATAGCATTGCCGTTGCTGTCCCGCACCCAGACGCTGATGCTGGTGGCGCTGCTGATAGGCAGGGTCACTGAAGCCAGAGCCGTGCCATCGGTCTTGGTGATCAGCGCATTGCTACCCGAGAAGATGATGATCGTCGAGGCACCGATGGGCGCCGACTTGCGGGTCGGGTCCACGGTGAGGTCGGGGCAACGGGCAGCGTCCTGACAGAGCGCACCATTGAACTTGCCATCGGGACTATCGCGCAGGCCGTTGCTGTTGAAGTCATAGAACGGCTCGCCGAGGTCATAGGCGCCGTTCTCGTTGACATCGAGGTAAGGCTCGCCCAGATCTTGAGCCGGCAGGCCGCCGCTGGCCGTCAGGCGGAAGCCGTCGGCGGCGGTGAACACGCCGTTGCCGTCCGCATCGGTGAACGACTCTTCACCGATGGCCGTGGCCAGCACGGTCAAGCGGCCATCCGCCGGGCGCGGATTGGAACTGCGCAAATCGACAGAACACAGCCCACCCTCACTGCTGGTCGTGCTGGTCAGGCACTGCGACAGCACAGAGCCGCCTTCGGACTGGAAGCTGACTGCAGTGCCGTCGGGTGCCGGATTGCTGAAGCGGTCGGCCAGACGCGCTGTCAGCGTGGTGGTCGTACCGTCGTAGCTGAGCCCTTCGATGTTGAAGCACGCAGATGCCAAGGAGAAGCTGCCTGCGGTGGGTATACCTGTCGAGATGCTCAGCTGACTGGACTGGGTTGAGATGGGCGTAGCGCCAGCCACCGTGGCGGTGACACGCACCGGTGTGGCGATGGTGCCGGCGTTGACGATGGCCTGCACATTGCCGGAGGCATCGCTGGTGGCTGTAGCAGAGGTGAGCGTGATGCCGCCGACGGTGGTGTTCAGCGCAAAACTGACCGAGGCGCCGGCGCGCGGACCGCCCGACACGTCGAGCACACGGAAGATGACCGTGCTGACCTCAGGACGCGTGGTATCGCCGGTGCCCTTGAGGGCGATGTTGGTGGGGGTGGCCGACACATAGGCAATAGAGCCAATAGCGGCCTGAGCCACATTGACCGTGCCGGTGGCAGACAGGTTCTGACTGCCGACTGAGGTTGTGGCGGTGATGGTGTCATTGCCCGCGCAACCCTTGGCCGAGTAGGTCACCGACACCTGACCGGTGCTGGTGGTGGCGGTAGCCGGGATGGTGGCATTGCCCGAGGCAACGCAAGGCGAGTTGAAGCTGATGGTGGCCGGACTGGTGTAGAGCGTGCCGTTGGACTGCACCAGCGTGGCGGTGATGCTGGTGCTGCCACCCACTGACAGGCTGCTGCTGCCCAGTGCCAGCACGTTGGGGACAAAACTGCTGCCGCTGCCCGAACCCAGGCTGACCGTGGTCGGCGGCACGCTGGCGGCAACCGCCACCACCGTCGTGGCCGTCTTGCCACCGACCGACGCGGTGATGGTGATGTTGCGGGGCGTGGCATCGCCGGCCGTGCTGAGCGTAGCCACTGCCTGACCCTTGGCATCGGTGACGGGTTGAGTAACCGCAAGGCCACCGGAGGTGGCCGTGAATGAGACCGGCAGCCCCTGCATCAGCAGATTGCTGGCATCGCGCGCGATGGCCGTCACCGAAGCGGTGGTAGACCCGTCGGAAGGGATGGAAGGCGTGCCTGCCACCAACGTCAGCGCCGCCACCTGGCTGGTGGTGGGCGGTACACCGACCGCGATGTTGATGGTGCTGGTGAGCGTACCGGCCTTGGCGGTCACGGTGATGGTGCGCACCGACGAATCTCCGCCGGTAGACAATTGCGAGGTGACCTGGCCGGCGCTGTCGCTATTGGCCGTGCCGACGCTGAGCGCCCCGGAGCTTGCCTTGAGTGTCACGGTGGCGTCTTTGAGCACAACGTTGTTGGCATCTCTGACCAACGCGGTGATGGTGGCCGGTGCCGAGCCATCGGCCAGAATGGTGGTCAGCGAAGAGGTGACCACCAGCGATGCAGGCACCACGGCGGTAACCGGCGGCACACCGACCGGCACAGCCACGGTAGCGGTGAGCGTGCCGGACTTGGCCGTGACGGTGATGGTGCGCACCGTGGAATCACCACCCGTGGTCAAGGTGACAGCGACCTGACCGGCGCCATCGCTGGTGCCTGAACCGGCGCTCAGCGCACCCGAAGAAGTGCTCAGCGTAACCGGCACACCCTTGAGTACGACGTTGTTGGCGTCTTTAACCAGCGCAGTGATGGTGGCCGGGACCGAGCCATCGCCCAGCAAAGTGGCGACCGAAGAGGTGACCACCAGCGACGAGGCTACCGGTGGAACAGTTACAGTGCTGGGCGGCTGGAACGAACCGCTGTCGGTAGTACCGCCGCCGCAACCGGCCAGCAAAAGCGCGGCACAGGCCAGCAGCGCAGACAGTGCGTTTGTACGCATGGGGATCACCCGGATATCAGTAAACATTGACGCCCTCGCGCAGGATCTTGGGCGTGATGAAGATCAGCAGCTCCGCCTTGTTGTTGGTCTTGGAGTTGCGCTTGAACAGGTTGCCCAGCACCGGCACGTCGCCCAGCAAGGGAACCTTGGTCTCGGAGGTGCGGCGTTCGGTCTGCAAAATGCCGCCGAGCACCACGGTCTGACCGTCGGCAACGATGACCTGGTTGGAGATCTCGCTGGTGTCGATGGACGGCACGTTGACACCGCCGGAGGTGACGATGACCTGACCGACGCTGTCTTTCTTGACGTTGAGGTCAAGCACCACACGGTTGTCCGGTGTGATCAGCGGAGTCACGCGCAGCGACAACACGGCCTTCTTGAACTGGATGGTGGCAGCACCGCTGGAGGCCGACTGCTGGTAAGGGATCTCGGTGCCCTGCTCGATGACCGCTTCTTTCTGGTTCGCAGTGATGACTCGCGGCGAGGAGATGACTTCACCGCGGCCTTCGGTCTGCGCCGCAGACAACTCGAGGTCGACGATGTAGTCCGAACCCAGCACCATCATCGCCAGGCTGCCGGCCGGGTTGGCGACAGGCAGATTGACGTTGTAGCGATTGGCTGCGCTGCCGGACACCGGCACGCTGACCGGATAGGGCGTGTTGTTGGTTTTGAGGTTGGTCAACGCCGACGACAGCATGGTGTCGGTGGACGCCGCGGTACCGCTGGTTGAGTAGAGCCCGTTGGTGCCGTTGTTGCGCGTGGCTGTCAGGCCGGCGCGCACACCCAGATCACGTGAGAACTGATCGCTGACCACGACGATGCGTGCCTCGATGAGCACTTGCCGCACCGGGATGTCGAGCGTATTCACCAGCTGGCGCACGTTGGCGATGCTGTCTGAGGTGTCTTGGATGAGCAGCGTGTTGGTGCGGTCGTCGACCGACACCGAACCGCGCTCGGACAGCAGCGAGTTCTTACCTCCGCCACCCTTGCCGGCAGTGGCCTGCACCAGCGCCGCGATGTCAGAAGCTTTGGCGTAGTTGATCTGCAGATATTCGGTGCGCAGCGGGGCCAGGTCCTGCATGTCTCGGCGCGCGGCCAAGGCGGCCTTCTCGCGCGAGGCCAGCTCTTCGGCCGGTGCCACGATGATGACGTTGTCCTGCCGGCGCTTGTCCAAGCCCTTGGTGCGCAGCACGATGTCCAGCGCCTGATCCCAGGGCACGTTCTGCAAGCGCAGCGTGACGCCACCGCTGACCGAGTCGGTGACCACGATGTTGAAGCCACCGGCATCGGCCAGCAGCTGCAGCACCGAACGGATCTCGATGTCCTGGAAGTTAAGGGTGAGCTTTTCACCGACATAGACCGGCTTGTCCTGCTCGGCCTGTACGCGGGCCGCGCGCGGCGGCTGCACCTCGATGACGTACTGATCATCGGACTGATAAGCCAACTGTTCAAACTCACCGGTCGCGTTGATGAGCAGACGCGCACCACCGTTGGCGCGCACGGCATCAAAGCTCTCGACCGGCGTTCCCCAATCGGTGACGTCATAGCGACGCATGTAGTTCTGCGGCAGGTCGGTGCCGGCGAAGTCGACCACGATCTGATTGCCCTGCTGACGCACGTTGATGGGCGTGTGCGGGTCGGCCAGCTTGACGACGATGCGGCCGGCACCATCGGCACCGCGCCGGAAATCGAGGCTGCGGATACCGCGGCCGTTGGCGGCGGCGGTTGCCGCAGGCCGGCCCGGCTGAGCCGTCGCAATGGGGGCGGCAGCGACCACCGCAGGCGCCTCACCCAGCGTGACAAACAGACTGTTGCCCTGAGTGCGCGTGGCATACGGGACCAAGCGATCGAGATTGAGCACCACACGGGTACGGCCTGCGCCCTCTGCGGCCACGATGGAATCGAGGCCGGACTTGTGCACATCGACGCGCCGCGAAGCCAGCGCCAAGGCCGTGCCCGGCAGGTCCAGGGAAATGCGCGCCGGGTTGTCGATGGTGAACGCCAGCGGCTGCGGTGCGGGACCGGAGAGTTTGAACTCCAACTCCAGGCGTTGCCCGGTCAGCGGCTGCACATCGATGGCTTCGAGCCGGTTACCGGGTGCCTCTGCGGCGTTGGCCGTACCCAGTGCCGGCACGATGCCTATGAGCAGCGCCAACAACAACGCGCGCAGCGCTGCAGTGACGGCGATGAGTCGGTTCATTCGAGTTGTCTCCCTGCCGGTCATTCGTTCACCGCAAGGGCAGCCGGGCGCTCCATGAAGCCCCCTAACCCGTCGGGTACGATTTCGATGACACTGATCTTGGTGGCCTTGATTTCGCTGACGCGACCATCGTTCTGGCCGATGTAATTGCCTGGCAGGACGCGGTGTATGAGCCCGTCCTTGGCCATGACCAAACCGTAATTGTTGTTGCCGATCTTGAGCGTGCCCACCATGCGCAAGGTGTCTAGCGAGAACTGCTCCAGGAATTCGCGATTGCGGTGATTGTCGGGCCGGACGCTGGTGGTACCCACGGTCACCGGCGCACCAGGCTGGAAGGGTGAGCGCAAACCCTGCGCAGAATAGGCGAACGCTTCGTAGGGCTTGACCTCGGGCAGCGCCACGACGCCGGTAGCCTGCTCTTGCTGCGTCTGCTCGATGAAACGGCGCAGTTCTGATTCACGGCTGCTGCAGGCCGCCAGCATCAGCAACAACAGTCCCGCGCTCGCCCGCGCCGTTAAGCGTAAGCAGTTCACTTGCCACCTGCCGGCCGCCGGCGCGGGTCATTTTTGCGGCGCTCGGCATCGGCTGCCTGCAGCTCGGCCTCATCGAGGTAACGATAGGTCTTGGCGGTCACGTCCAATTGCAACTGGTCGGCGCCGGCTTTACCGGTGGGTTTGATCTGGATGTCGTGCAGCGTGACGATGCGC
>CAIVTJ010000034.1 GCA_903908825.1 uncultured Pseudomonadota bacterium
AACGCCATGCCGATGGGTCTGGGCGACTTCTTCTTCGACCCCGACGATCCGCTGCACCCGGATTACGATGATGAAGACGATGACGACGACGATGATGACGACGATGATGACGACGACGACGAATCGGCGGCGATCGATGCAACCGAAACCGAGGACGCTGTCGGGATGGACGCAGTCGCCTCGACGTGATTGTTGGACGCGGTACGCATGTAGCGCGACGCCTTGCTGGGCGTGGCGGGCCGCGCCTCGGCCGTCGCTGGTTTTGCCGTCTTGCGCTGCCGCAGCACGCTGCTGTCGCGAGCCTGCGAGCGGTAGTACCACGTGGCGTTGCGCAGGCAACTGAGCTTGCAAGCCCTGCGTACGCTCAGCTGGAAGCAATCGTGACGTTGTCCCGGTTTTCGTAGCACTCATAACTAGAGTTTCGGTGCCTCGGGGTCGTCTTTCTGAATGGTGAGCCCGAGCCCGCCATCGTCAGACCGCGCCCAGTGAATCCGGCGGCCAGGAGCCCCTCCGGACCGTCCGCCAGCCGCACTCACCCCTGCCGCGCCGGGAAATCCCGCCCTTCCCCGCCCCGACCGCAAGCCAGGCACAGGCCGACCCACCCCGCCGTCATCCGGCAGCGGATACGCCCCATCAAGCTTTGGCTCAAAACAGACTGGACTGCACCGGCGGCGCTCTGGCCCCCAGCGGGAGTTCGGGCTGGTAGTGATCCGGGGCCATGCGTTCCAGGTGCGCCAGGATCTTCGCGATGACCTGCGGCTCCTCGGCTCGTCAGGCCCGTCGCCGTGGATGTAGCGGCGCAGTAGCGCGCCGGATTGGTATTCGGCGATGAGGTCGTCGCCGTCGTACAGGTAGTCGGTGCTGCCCTACCGCCCAACCGTCAGCACCCGCACCGGCCCCATCAGCCCGGACGGACGCAGCGCTGCCTGCGGCCCATAGGTCGGCATGGCCGTATAGGTCACGCGCGCCGCGCCGGGCTGTGCATCGCCTATCAGCCGGTTCACCCACAGGTTGGCCACGCGCACCTGCAAGAGGTTATGTCCGGCCTGCACGGCCGTACCCAAGTCCAACACATAAGGCGCATGCCACACCGTGCCCACCACCTTGCCATTGAGGCTGACCTCGGCCACATCGCCAACACGGCCCAGGTCCAATTGCAAGGCCTTGCCGACCTGCGCCGCAGGAACCTCGAATCTGCGCGTATAGCTGACGATGCCTGAGAAATAGCGGATGCCCGCCTCGGCGTGCTCATTCAAAGGCTCAAGCTTGGCCATGTGCGCACTGGCCGGCGCACCGCGCACGGTCTGAAAGCCCAAGTCCCAGCCCTCGTCCAAATTCGCCAACACCACCGGCGTTGCAGTAGTGGCAGTACCGGCCTTAAGCGTGGTGGCTTTACGGAACACCACAAAATAAGAGTCTTCGGGCGCCAAGTTCAGGTTCACCACGGTCTGGTCACCGTCTGCGCGCCAAGTCACAGGCTCTATTGCACCGGTGTCGGCATGCCAGATCTCGGGTTGCCGGCCACTGACGCGAAACCGCGCCGCCAGTGTCTCGGGCCGGTTCTGCCGGTTGTTGATGAAGTACAGCTCGCCATCGGCCAGTTGCCGGTGCACAAACAGCACGCGCGCATCGCTGGCGGCCTGCACTAGCTCAAAATCGCTGGCCACGCCGGCACGGCTCAGGGCCTCTACGACAGACGGCGCATCCAGCACCCGCCCATTGCCGACCACCGTCTGCGGCGCACCCGACCACAACTGCCGCACCAGCCGCGCAAACACCACCGGGTCATCACCCAAGGCGGGAGAGCCCGTCGGCGCCCTACCGGCAATGGTTGCACCGGCGCGCGCCAGCGCGGCGATGTGCTGCAACGTAGCCAGCGTCATCTGCCTGCTGCTGCCACCGAGATACAGCAGGCGATAGCGCGCCCCCGCGCCTGTCACGACCTGCCCCTGCTCCACCCGCAGCTGCTGCAACACCAGTGCGTTGACGAAATCAAACGCATGCGACCGCGGCACATCGGCCAAGGGCGCATCGGCATACAGCGAAGTAAGCGGCTGCTCCTCACCATAGAAATAGGCCACGTCGGCCACATTGCGACCCTGCTGCAGCAGATAGCTGTTGCGCGCGATGTAGTCTATCCACGGTCGTGCCAACTCAGCCCACGCTTCATGGCGGTTGAAGTACTGTCCAAAGATCGAGAGCGACAAACCCGGCACCTTGTCATCAACAGGCTGATGCACCGAGGTGTGGATGACCGGCCGGTTGATGCCATAGGCAAACTCCAGATCGATGATGCGCCGCAGGTCCGATGGCGCGAACGCCCAGGGCGAGTTCAGCGAGGTCATGGACTCGGCCGCGGCAAAGGAGCGGCCATACACATGAGCCACAGACGAGGCGCCCTTCATGTCACCAAGAAAAGTAGGACGCGGCTCAAAGCCACGGTTCCAGCTCCACAGCGCAGCCATGGGTGTATCGGCATGCGAACGCATGGCCATGTCATCACCCAGCGACGGGCGGTGATCTTCCAGTGCCTCGCCATACAGCGACAAACCGTTCTCATGAGCTACAGCAGCAACCGTGCCGTAATGCTCGCTGGCCACCAAGTCGGCCAAAGTGCGGCGATAGTCATATAAAAAGGCATCGCTGCGCGCCCGCGACTCGATGATGACGCCGGTCAGCGTCGGCAACCATGGCAGCGGGTCATATCCTCGCAGGCGCTCGAACTGCGAGATGAACTGGGGCGTCCAGTTCGCAGCGCCCACCTCTATGCTGTCGGTGAGCAATGCGCGCAGACCACGCTTACCAAACTGCGCTGCACCCACGGTGTCGCGATAGTTGCGCAGATAAGTCTGCAGATAGCGACGCACGGCGGCCGCATCAAACTTGTCTACCTCAAGTCCCGTGGCCTCTAAAGGCGCAGGGTGATTGCTGGTGCCCAGCAGCGAATAACCCAGACGCAGGATGCGCCAGCGACCCGGCGGCGGCGTCCAGTCCAGCCTGCCATCGGGGCGCATGGCTAGTGTGATGTTGTGCACTTGCGCCAGCGACACGCCTTGCCCATCGGCACCCGTTGGCGCAGCCAAGGCGTAGTAATCGGGGGCGATGGAAAACCCAGCCTTGGTCTCATAGCGATGGATTTGCGGCTGGCTGCCCAAGCGCATGACCCCAATATTGATGGCCGGTGCGGCCGCGGCAACCAGCGGCGCAGGCCCGCCCGCCAAGCCGCTCATGCCTTCACCCAGGCTGCGACGCGGCGGTCCAGCATAGGGATGCAGCACAACGCGAAACTGCTGCGCGGTCACCGGCGCAAAGCTGACCGTGGTCGGCGAACTCATCAACTCTATGGGCGAGATGTCCTGCCACCGCCCGTCTATCTGCGCTTGCAACACCGGCGAGTATTTGCGGTCGCCGAACATGGGCGCCGCCCCTTCTATGTACAGCGTTGCAGTGCGCACGGTCTGTGCAGCGCTGTAACGCAACTGGATGACCGCTGGCGATTGCGATTGGTCCAGGCTCATCTGCGGCTGCTCATCGGGCGGGTCGTTGACCGGCACGGCCAGCACGGCGATGTCGCGATAGTACGTAGGCGGTTGCCAAAGCTGACCACCCTGCAGAGCGGCCAGCTCATCGACAACGGGGATGTCCAGGAACGGACCCGACACCACCGGCGGCGCGGGCAGTTGCAGCGACAGCGGCTGACCACCGTTGACCAGCGTCTCACTCCACACCACTTTCTTGAGGCCATCTTGTGCAGGCACCCAAGGACCACCGGTCTCGCTCCAACCGGGTGATGCGGCGATGGCGAACTCGAGCCCCAGTTCATCTGCACGCTGCACTGCAAATCGAAAGGCATCTTTCCAGGGCGACGTCATGTACACCAATCGCTGTGACACGATCTGTGGCGTGGCTAGGTTGACATCAAAGTTTTGCACACCACCCAAGCCTATGCGCTTCATCCAGTCTAGGTCTTTGGCAATGCCCTCTTGCGTGACGTTGCCATTCATCCAATGCCACCAGGCGCGCGGCCGAGCACTGTCCGGGGGATTGGCAAAGCCTTCGTACAAAGCGTCGGCCGCCAGAGTTGCAACGGGCAACAGCAGCGCACCAAGCCACCCCAGTCTGTACAACTTCATGGCACCCGCCTGACGGTTAGGATTTTGACTGGCTTGGCCAGCATCTGGCCCTTCATGACGCCCTCGCCGGCGTCGGGCGAGCGGGGCTGTTCGAGGATGTCGCGCACCACGTCCATACCCCCTATCACCTTGCCAAACGCGGCGTAACCCACTTCATCGCCGCTGGCCTGACCATCCAAAGCCGTCAGGTCACCGACCACAAAGAAGAAATCTGCCGTGGCCGTGCCGGGGTCTGTGCGCGCCATAGAGATAGTGCCATCGAGATGGCTCAGGCCCGTGGTACGCGGAGACTCATGGGCAATGGGTTTGAGCACCTTCTTGGGATTGCCACGCAAGCCGCCCTGCACCAGCCCATATTTGCCATCGTCGCCAATCTTGACTGCGCGGTAGAAGTCGCTGCCGTCGAGTCGTTTCTGATCGACATAGCGCAGGAAGTTGCGCACCGTGATCGGGGCAAGCTGCGATTCCAGTTCGATCAAGATATCGCCCCGGCTGCTGTGCAACAGCACCTTGGGCAAGGCCGGCGCGGCCACTGCCGCACTGTCCGCTTCCTGAGATTGCGCCGGCAAAGGCAGAGCAATCAGGCTCAGAGCCAGCCAAGCCGTTCGCGCGCGCGCCGTGTATTGCATGTTCAAGCCCGCTTTTGCTGTTCGAATTGCTCTGCCAGCACGCCGCGAAGCACATCGTTGCAGATTAAAACGACACGGTCCGTGCTATGGTTGATGTTAGCCGCAGGCATCCCCCTGTGGACAGCCGCAGTCAGATCATTTGTCGCCGCTTGTCGTGACCAGCTTACCCAGTCTGTCCAGTGTCTTGAGCCTTCTGCTGCTGTTGGCGGTCGCCGCCACCATGCTGCCTCTGACCTTCTGGCTTGGCCGGCGCGCCCGCAACGCCGAAAAGGCCATAGACAGCACCAATGACGGCTATTGGGTGTTGAACGGCAATGGTGACATCGTCGACATCAATGCCGGTTACTGCCGCATGGTCGGCCACACGCGTGAGCAGATACTGCGCATGTGCATCGCAGACTTTGAAGAAGTCGCCACCATGCCGCGCATCCGCGCGCAGATCCGGCGGATCATGGATCGCGGTCATGAACAATTCGAGACGCGCCACCGCCACAGCGACGGTCACTGGGTAGACCTCGAAATCACTGTCACTCGCGTTGACCGCAACCATCTGGTGGCCTTCCTGCGCGACATAGGCAGTCGCAAGACCAGCGAGCGCGCCCTGCTGGAGGCGCGCAATGTCGCCGAAGCGGCCAACCTGGCCAAGAGCCGCTTCTTGGCCAACATGAGTCATGAGATCCGCACGCCGCTCAATGCCGTCATAGGCTTTACCGAGCTGATGCAGTCCAGCGGATAGGAAATTCAAAGGGCCCCTTCCGCACAGCCAACTTCGCCGACCGGGCTTTATGGTGAGCCCGAGCCCGCCATCGTCAGACCGCGCCCAGTGAATCCGGCGGCCAGGAGCCCCTCCGGACCGTCCGCCAGCCGCACTCACCCCTGCCGCGCCGGGAAATCCCGCCCTTCC
>CAIVTJ010000035.1 GCA_903908825.1 uncultured Pseudomonadota bacterium
CACTGCCGCAGTCATGGCAGCGACGAACAGCAGTGCCTCGCAGACGGCCAGAGTGACGATGGCGGCAGAGTAATAGTGGCCGAACAACCGGATGCGCATAGGAGCCTTGGGCGATTACTCCGGAATAACCGCCGAAGTGGTATTAAGTATAACCGCGAACTGGCGAACAGGTCGTGAGCCAATTCACGCCACGGCGCAGTGAGTCCCTTGCACAGCCACAGCAGCCACATAGCCGGCGGCAGGTTCGAATGCAGTCAAACACCAACCGCTGACCGGGCCTTTTTGCAATTCGAAGCGCAGCAGGTTGGCGGGCATTGCCGGCGACACGCTGACGTCAAAATTGCGCAGCGGATAACTCAAGCCCCGGCCCAACGCCTTGATCAACGCTTCTTTGCGGGTCCAGCAATTAAAAAACGCCTGCTGCTGCTCGGCCGCAGGCGTTGAGAAATAGGCGATGTTCTCGGCGCGCGAGAAATAGCGGCGCACCAGTGCATCGCGATCGGTCAGCGGGCGCGGCAACTCGATATCGACACCTATGCTGGCGCCGCGCGCAGCCGCAATAAGTGCCAGTTCACCCGAGTGAGACACATTGAACTGCAGGCCGGAGTCCGAAAACGGGGCTGCCAGCGCAGGCTTACCGTGCTGACCATAGTCAAAACTGAGGGTGGCCGGGTCGGCGTCCAGCAGCAGACCCAGACGGGACCGCAAGGCCGCGCGACTGACGATAAATCGCCGCCGGTCATCGGCCGACTGGAAGCGGTCGGCGCGGGCGAGTTCGTCTGCAGACAGCAACTGACGGTGATCTGCCACCACACCGGGAAACAACTGCAGGGGCACTGACCAAAGTTGCCCCTCTGCGGCAGGCCCCGACTCGATGGTCAGGCGCCAGTGATGCGCCTGTATCAGTGGGCCGCTCCGCCAACACGCCGCGGTTCATCGACCGGTGCGACCACCGCAGCCGCATTGGCCGGACGGGCCTCTTCGGACTTGTAGACCAGGTAAGGACCGGAGTGACCCTCGACCACAGCAGCATCGACCACGACTTTGCTGACGTTCTTGAGCGACGGCAGGTCATACATGGTGTCGAGCAGGATGGTCTCGAGAATGGTGCGCAGACCGCGCGCGCCGGTGCGACGCTCCATGGCCTTGCGCGCGACCGCACCCAAGCCGTCTTCACGGAACTCGAGTTCGGCACCTTCCATCTCGAACAGGCGACGGTATTGCTTGGTGAGGGCATTGCGCGGCGCAGTCAGGATGGACACCAGCGCGGCCTCGTCCAGCTCTTCGAGCGTGGCCACAACCGGCAAACGACCGACGAACTCGGGGATGAGACCGAACTTGATCAGGTCTTCGGGCTCGACGTCATGGAACACATCGTTGCCATGCGGACGGGTGTTGATGCCGCGCACCTCGGAAGTAAAGCCGATGCCGCCCTTCTGGGTGCGGTTCAGGATGATCTTTTCGAGGCCGGCAAAAGCGCCGCCGACGATGAACAGAATGTTAGAGGTGTCGACCTGCAAAAACTCTTGCTGCGGGTGCTTGCGACCGCCCTGCGGCGGCACCGAAGCCATGGTGCCTTCGATGAGTTTGAGCAGCGCCTGCTGCACGCCCTCGCCCGACACGTCACGCGTGATAGACGGGTTGTCAGACTTGCGCGAGATCTTGTCGATTTCGTCGATGTAGACGATGCCGGTCTGCGCCTTCTCGACGTCGTAATCGCACTTCTGCAGCAGCTTCTGAATGATGTTCTCGACGTCCACACCCACATCACCGGCTTCGGTCAGCGTGGTGGCATCGGCAATGGTGAACGGCACATTGCGCATGCGCGCCAGCGACTCGGCGAGCAGCGTTTTGCCGCAACCG
>CAIVTJ010000036.1 GCA_903908825.1 uncultured Pseudomonadota bacterium
AGTACCGACAACCACACCGTTTAACGCTGCAGATCCGACTTCCTATAACCGCGCCACGGCACTGACGGTTTATGACTCTCTGGGCGCTGCGCATACCGCATCGACCTATTACAGCAAGACCGCTGCACCTGGCATCTGGAACATGAATCTGTCGATAGACGGTACGTCGGTCGGCCCTGCGCAGCAGTTAACCTTCAACAACTCTGGCGTGTTAACCAGCCCGACCAACGGCACGCTGACCTTCCCGGCCTATACGCCGGCGACTGGTGGCGCGCCCATCGTCCTGAACGTCAATTACAGCGGCTCGACGCAGTACGGCAGTGCTTTCGGTGTGAACTCCATTTCGCAAGATGGCTACACCACCGGCCGCCTGACTTCCATAGACATCGATAAGACCGGCGTTGCGCAAGCGCGCTACACCAACGGTAAAGCGGTGTCTCTGGGCCAGTTGGCGCTGGCGAACTTCGCCGCACCCAACAATCTGCAGAAGATGGGTGATACCCAGTGGGGCGAGAGCTTCGGGTCAGGCCAGGCAGTTCGTGGCACAGCCGGCGTGGCGGGACTGGGTGAGATTCAGTCCAGTTCACTGGAAGCCTCGAACGTCGACATCACTGCGCAGCTGGTCAACATGATCACCGCGCAGCGCAATTTCCAAGCCAATGCCCAGATGATCCAGACCTCTGACCAGATCACCCAAACCATCATCAACATGCGTTGATCGGTTAACAGGTAACAGGAGAACACCATGGATCGCATGCTGTATGTCGCGATGTCCGGCGCCAAAGAGACGCTCAAGGCGCAGACCGCGAACAACCACAATCTGGCCAATGCCAGCACTACCGGCTTCCGGGCCGATATGGCTGCCTTCCAGACGCAGGCGGTCAGTGGTGCAGGCTTTGGCACGCGCGCCTATGCCACCAACTCGGTGCTGGGTTTTGACGACAGCAGCGGTGCTATGCAATCCACCGGCCGCGATCTGGACATTGCTGTGCAGGGCAGTGGCTACATTGCTGTGCAGGGCCGCAATGGCCGTGAAGGCTATACGCGTGCCGGCGACCTGCGGGTGGATCCCAGCGGCCAGTTGATGACCGCGACCGGCTTGCAGGTCATGGGCGATGGCGGCCCGATCAGCGTGCCGCCGAACACGTCGCTGCTGATCGGTGTGGATGGCACCTTGTCGGTGGTGCCACAAGGTCAAGGTCCGGAGACACGTGCCGTTGTGGGTCGCATCAAGCTGGTGGATCCGCCTATCGGTTCTCTGGAACACAGCGGCGATGGCCTGTTCCGCCTCAAAGACGGTACCGATGCGCCATCCAGCGCAACCGTGCACCTGGGCTCCGGAATGCTTGAGTCCAGCAACGTGAACGTGGCTGACGCCATGGTCAACATGATCGAACTCTCGCGTCGCTTTGACCTGCAGGTCAAGGCCATGCACACCGCAGAAGAAAACGGCGCTTCGTCAGCGCAGTTGCTCAAAGCCAACTGACGCCACGCACGAACTTAAGGAATACAACACATGAACTCAGCACTTTGGGCAGCTAAGACCGGACTGGACGCGCAGCAGACGCGCATGTCGGTCATCTCTCATAACCTGGCTAACGTCAACACCAACGGCTTTAAGAAAGACCGCGCGGTGTTCGAGGACTTGCTGTACCAGAACGTGCGGCAGGTCGGCGCTGCCACCTCACAAGACACAGCATCACCCACGGGTCTGTCGGTCGGTAGTGGTGTGCGCATCGTGGCCACCGAAAAGAACTACAGCCAGGGCAGCTTCACGACCACCGGCAATTCGCTGGACGTGGCTGTTAACGGCCGTGGCTTCTTTCAGGTGCTGATGCCCGATGGCACTTTCGGATATACACGCGATGGCTCGTTCAAGATGAGCGCCACCGGCGAACTGGTGACCTCTAACGGCTACAAAGTTCAGCCGGGTATCACCATCCCTACCAATGCCCAGAGTGTGACCATCGGTACCGACGGCGTGGTCAGCGCGCTGCTGCCGGGTACGACGGCGCCGGCCACAATCGGCACTTTGCAATTGACCGACTTTGTGAATGCAGCCGGTCTGCAGCCCCGCGGCGAGAACCTTTTGTCCGAGACGGCCTCGAGCGGGCCGGCACAAACCGGCAACCCGGGCATCAGTGGCTTGGGTTCGCTGCAGCAAGGCTCTTTGGAAGGTTCCAACGTCAATGTGGTGGAAGAGCTCGTCAACATGATCGAGACCCAGCGCGCCTATGAGATGAACTCCAAGGCCATTTCAACCACCGATCAGATGCTGCAATACGCGAGTCAGAACCTGTGATCACTAAAGTTTCATTGATCAGCCTGGCCGTGGCGGCTGTGCTGTTGTCGGGTTGCATGAGCCGTGCGGCGCTGGTGACCAACTATGACGCCACCGCGCCCGAGGCGCTGCCCGCCGCAGATACGGCCAACGGTTCTATATTCCAGGCCGGTCATGACCTGCCACTGTTTGAGAATGCCATTGCCCGTCGTGTGGGCGATACCTTGACCATTACGCTGAGTGAAAGCACGACAGCGCAAAAGAGTTCAAGCACTAACACCGCCAAGAAGTCCACGGTTGGCATCGACGCGCCGAAGTTTGCCGGTCATGCGGTGCCGGAACTTGCGGCGACGCTGGGTTCCAACAACAGCTTTGGCGGCTCTGGCGACAGCGCCTTGAGCAATACGCTACAGGGTCAAGTGACCGTCACCGTGGCGCAGCGTCTGGGCAACGGCAACTTGCTGGTACGTGGCCAGAAGTGGATAGGCATCAACCAGGGCCGCGAGTTCGTACGCATTCAAGGCATCGTGCGACCCATCGATATTTTGCCGGACAACACCATTCCGTCGTCCAAGGTTGCCGATGCCCGCATCGCCTATGGCGGTCAGGGTGCTCTGGCCGATGCCAGCACGCCGGGTCTGCTGTCGCGCTTTTTCAACTCTGTGCTGAACCCGCTGTGATGAAGCGCCAAGTCCTCTCTGCAATGCTGGCCGCGGTCATTCTCGTTTTGGTGATGCCTGCCGCTCATGCTGAACGCGTCAAAGACATCGCTTCGGTGGCCGGCGTCCGCGGCAACCAGCTGATCGGCTATGGCTTGGTGGTCGGCCTGGATGGCACTGGCGACCAGACCAGCCAGGCGCCGTTCACCATCCAGAGCATCAAGAACATGCTGGCACGCTTTGGCGTGACCATTCCGCCCAACGCCAACCCGCAGCTGAAGAACGTGGCGGCGGTGACCGTGACGGCCGATCTGCCGCCGTTCTCCAAGCAGGGCCAA
>CAIVTJ010000037.1 GCA_903908825.1 uncultured Pseudomonadota bacterium
CCGCGCTGCTGGGTGACGCCCCGGTGATCCGCACCGAAGGCCGTCAGCATGCCGTGCAAGTGCGCTACACCGGTCGTGGCCTGCCGCCTCTACCGGCCGCCGGCGTGCCGCTGGTGAGGCATTACGAGCCTGTCGCCACAGTGCTGCGCCGCGCTGTCGATGAAACCACCGGTGACTTACTGGTGTTTCTGCCCGGTGCCGGCGACATACGTTGTCTGCGTAGCGTTCTGGAAAACGGCCCGCGCTGGCCCGATGTGAACATCCACGAGCTGTTTGGTGAGTTGGCACTGGAAGCCCAAGAGGCCGCGCTGGCACCGGCCCCTGCGGGCCGACGCAAACTGGTGTTGGCCACCAATGTTGCAGAGACCAGTCTGACTATTGCCGGCGTCACCGTCGTGGTCGATGTCGGCCTGGTGCGGCGTTCGGTGTTTGACCCGGGCACGGGCATGAGCCGCCTGGTCACTGAGCGCGTGTCGCGTGCCTCAGCAACCCAACGTGCCGGTCGTGCGGGGCGCACCGCTCCGGGTGTGTGTTATCGCTTGTGGGGTGAGGGCTCGCAGCCGACGCTGGCGGCTTTTACGCCGCCCGAGATACTCAGCGCCGATCTGGCGCCATTGGCTTTAGAGTTGGCGCAATGGGGCACGCGCGATGTGCAAACGCTGCGCTGGCTCGATGTGCCGCCAGCAGCGGCTTTGCAGCAGGCGCGTGACCTGTTGCGGCAGCTCGATGCACTGGATGAGCAAGACTGCATCAGCGCGCACGGTAAGCAGCTGTGTACGGTCGGCTTGCATCCGCGCCTCGCGCACATGCTGATACGCGCCCGAGCCGCAGGCTTAGGCCAATTTGCAGCGCGCTTAGCCGCGGTGCTGTCGGAGCGCGATCTGCTGCGCAGCACGCGCGACCCCGATCTGCGCTCACGCCTTGAGGCCTTACGCGGTAGTGCAGCGTTGGTCGATCGCGGTGCCATCGAGCGTGTGCGCCGCTTGCAGTCGCAGCTGGCTGGTCGCGGCGCAGACGCCAGAGCCGGTGATGACAACGAGGCCGGCAGTGTGCTGGCCTGGGCCTTCCCGGACCGCATCGCGCAACGCAGGCCCGGCAGTGATAGCAGCGGTACGGCGCGCTATCTGCTGTCCAACGGCCGCGGTGCGGTGTTAGAGCACGCCTCGACGCTGGGAACAGCCGCCTATCTGGTGGCCATCGATTTAGATGATGCTGAAGCTGCGGCGGCGCGCATCCGTTTGGCGGCACCGGTCACGCTGCTGGATCTGCAGCGCGTGTTAGCCACCCAGCTGCGCGAGCATCTGCAATCGGGTTTTGACGAGCGCGAGCAGAGTGTCAGCGCCCGTCGCCAGCAGCGTCTGGGTGCCTTGGTGCTGGGCGAAAAGGTCGTGGTGCTGGCCGCAGACGAAGCCAGGCAGGCCTTGGTACAAGCTCTGCGCGAGCGGGGCCTCGGTGCATTGCCTTGGGATGAGGCTTCGCGGGCCTTGCTGGCGCGTTTGCGCTTTGCCGCTACCGGTGCTGGCCCGACTCTGCCGCCGTTCGATGAGCAGACCTTGTTAAGCGGTTTAGAGGACTGGTTGGGTGAGCAGTTGCAAGGCATCACCCGCTTGTCGCAGATGACGCGTGTGCGCCTCAGCGACGCGCTGCTGGCGCGTCTGGATTACCGTCAGCAACGGCAGTTGGACGAACGCGCACCGACGCACTGGCAGGCACCGACCGGCACGCGCGTGCGTATCGACTATGAGGACGAGAGTGCGCCGTGCGTCGAAGTGCGACTGCAAGAGGTGTTTGGACTGGCCGATACGCCGCGCATCGCCGGCGGTACGGTACCGGTCACCTTCAAGCTGCTGTCACCGGCACGTCGTCCGGTGCAGATCACCCGCGATCTGGCCGGTTTCTGGCGCGGCAGTTATGCCGAGGTGCGTAAGGAACTGCGCGGTCGCTATCCGCGTCACTATTGGCCGGACGATCCGCTGCAAGCCGAACCGCAGCGCGGTCCGCGCCGTCCGCGTAGCTGATGTCGTAGACTGCCGCCATGCTGTACCTGAAAGTCTTTCATCTGCTGGCGATCATCTCGTGGATGGCCGGCATCTTTTATCTGCCGCGCATCTTTGTGCATTACGTCGAAGGCCTGAAGGTCAACGAAGATGTACGCCGCTTGAAAGTCATGGCGCGCAAACTCTATGGCTTTACCACGCTGATGGCTGTGTTCGCCTTGAGTTCAGGCAGCGGCTTGTGGTTGGGCTTTGGCATTACCGGTGGTTGGTTGCACGCCAAGCTGATGATGGTGGCGCTGCTGCTTAGCTTTCATTTCACCATGCGCGTGCTGCTCAAGCGCATGCAGGCCGATGCAGCCCTGCCCGGCTCTACTGCGCTGCGCTGGTATAACGAACTGCCGGTGCTGATCCTGCTGCCGATTCTCTATTTCGTGGTGTTCAAGCCGTTCTAGAGCGGGCTGTTGCCCAGCGCCAGTTCTGGCGAACGCGCCAGCAGTCGCGCATCCAAGGCCATGCAGATGGTGCGCAGGAAGGGGCGGCCTGTGGCGGTGACGGTAATGCTTCGTTCGCCCAGTTCCACCAGTCCATCGGCTTGCAGCGGCGCCAGTCTTGTGAGCGCCGGTTGCAGCACTGCGCAGGCTGCATCGTTGCTGTGCCAGTTGGCGCGGTAAGTGGTCAGTAGCGCCATGATGTGAGCGCGCAGGGCTATATCTTGTGCGCTCAGCAGGTGGCCGCGCTGCAATGGCAACTCGCCCTGCTGCACGCGCGTCTGGTAGTTCTGCAGATTCTTTTCGTTCTGCATATAGCTGGCGCCGGTAGCGCCCAACGCGGAAACGCCCAAGCCCACCAAGGCCTGCGTATTGGCAGGTGTATAGCCCATGAACTGGCGTTGCAGCAGGCCGGCAGACTGCGCTTGCAGCAAGGCTTCACCCGGCAACACAAACTGATCTACGCCCAGTTCGATGTAGCCGGCCTCTAGCAGTCGCTTACGCCCGAGGTGTTGCAGTATCAGGCGTGCCTGGCCTTCGGGCAGGTCGGCTTCGGTGAAGCGCCGCTGACTGGGTCGTATCCACGGCACATGCGTATAGCCGTAATAGGTGACGCGCTCGGGGCGCAGTCGCAGCACAGCGGCAAAGGTCTGCTCGATGCTGTCTGCGGTTTGTAGCGGCAGCCCGTAGATCAGGTCGTAGTTGAGGCTGGTAAAACCCAGTTCGCGTGCGTTGTCGGTGACGGCGCGCAATTCAGCCAGCGTCTGCACACGGTTGATGATGTCTTGCACCCGCGGGTCCAGGCATTGCACGCCCAGGCTCAGGCGCGTGAAGCCGTAACGGCGCAGCGTCTGCAATTGCGCGCTGCTTGTTGTGCGCGGATCGGCCTCTGTGGCAAGGCTGGCATCGGGTGTCAGATCGCAATGTTGCAGCAGCCCGCCGAGCAACGCGTCGAGTTCAGCCGCGTCCAAAAAAGTCGGCGTGCCGCCGCCCAACTGCAGCTCGCCGATAGACCAGCGCGGACGTCCCAGTTGCTCGCGGTACAGCTCGAACTCACGCAGCACTTGGTCTATGTAGGGTTGCACTGCACCGTGACCGCGGGCTACGCGCACATTGCAGCCGCAGAATGTACACAGCGAACTGCAGAAGGGCAGGTGCACGTACAGCCCGGCGCGTGCCGCAGGCGCAGCCAACGCACTGTCGAGGTGTTGCAGCCACTGCTGCGGGCCGGGTGTGGTGTCCCAGAACGGCAAGGCCGGATAACTGGTGTAGCGTGGCCCTGGCAGGCTGTATTGCTGCAGCAGGGCCGTGCTGACCTCGGTCACGCAAACAGCTCGCGCTGCAGACGCAGGAACAAGCGCACGTTCTCTTCCGGAGTTTTCTGCAGGATGCCGTGCCCCAAGCCGCAGATCCATCCGCGGCGTTGCTGCGCCGACAAGCGCTGCAAGGGTGCAAACCAAGCGCGCAGGCGTGGTTCAAGCTCTGCCGCAGGCAACAACAACCAATCGGGATCGACATTGCCTTGTATGGCATAGCGATCGCCATAGCGTTGCAGCACTTCGCACAGATCATGACGCCAATCTATGCCCAGGCACTGAAACGGCAGGCCGTCGAGTTGATCCCAGTGCGCCGGCCCCGTGCCGCGCGAGTAATAGGTGACCGGTGTGAGCGCATCGAGTTTGCGGAAACGTGCCAGCAGATCAGCCAGCACCGGCACGACATGCTGCCCATAGGTTTCGGCATCGATCTCACCGGCTGCGGTATCGAACAGCGCCACGACCTCCGCCCCGGCGCGGGCTTGCAGCGCCATGTTGTGTGCCAGCACATCGAGCAGCTTTTCATTGAAGCCCGCATACAGCCCGTTGCTCAGGCCGGGCAGCGCGGCCGCGGCGTTCTCGTGTGAGCCGGCTGCGGCATACACATACAGCGTGAACGGCCCGCCGACAAAACCGATAAGCCCTTTATCGGCGCGCAGACGACGGCGCGTCAGCGTGACTGCTTCAGCTTGGAATTGCAGACCTGCGGCCAGCGCCGCGCCGCCCTGCAGTCGCGCCAGATCGGCGGGCGTCTGCAGATGAAAGTCGAGCTTAGGACCCGGATCGTAACGCAGGCCCATGCCCATCACTTCCAGCGGGAACAGCAGATCAGAAAACAGAATGGCGGCATCGAAGTTGAAGTCGTGCACCGGGCCCATCGCGGTCTCTGCAGCCCACAGCGGGTCTTTGCACAGGGTGATGAAGTCCACCTGTCGTTTGAGGCCTTGGTAATGCGAGTGATAGCGCCCGGCCTGACGCATAAACCATACGGGTGGCCGGCCGGTGTTACGGCGGGCGAGGGCGGCAGTCAGCGCAGTCTCAGTCATGGTTGGCCTCAAGCAGATAGCCCACGCCGCGGATGCTGCGGATGGTGCGGGGATTAACAGGATCGATTTCGATCAGACGACGCAGTCGCATGATGAAGTTGTCGACAGTACGTGAAGTCGGGAACTCGTCTTCAGACCAAGCCCGGTCGAGGATGTCATCGCGACTGACCGCTGTGCCGCTGCGTTCGAGCAGCAAACGCAGCACTGTGCATTCTTTGTGGGTCAATGAGTGCGCCTGCCCATCGACCGTGGCCAGGAAGCGCGCGAAGTCGACTTCGGCACGGCCGATGCGCACAGGCTGGCCGGCCTCCGGCAGGCTTTGCCGCAGCGCTTGGGCGCGGCGCAGGCAGTTTTGCAGGCGCAAGAGCAACTCGCGGAACACAAAGGGCTTGGCGATGTAGTCGTCGGCACCCAGTTCCAGTCCGGCGATACGCTCCTGCGGTTCGCTGCGCGCAGTCAGAAACACCAGTGCCGTAGCCGGGCTGTGCTCGCGCAGCGCGCGAGCGACCTCAAAGCCATCACCATCGGGCAGGCCCACATCCAGCAAGGCCAGATCAAAGGTGCCGGCGAGCAGGGACTGTCGCGCCGCAGCGACGCTGGCAGCGTGCGTCACCGTAAAGCCTTGGTCGCGCAGCCGCTGCGCCAGCGTTCCAGCGACGTTGGCATCGTCCTCGACCATCAGCAGGCTGACCGCGCTCATCGGCTCAGGCTTCGTCCGGCTGAAAGTGCAGACGCGCTTCAAAGCCGCCTTGTTCAGCATGCGCAAACTCAACGCTACCGCCCATACGATCCATCAGCACGCGCACCAGATACAGGCCCACACCCGCGCCGCGCGATTTACCGCCGCGCTGGAACAAGCGGCCGAGCTGCGCAGGTTGTTCGCTGCTGCCACGGCCGTTGTCGCGATAGCGCAGCAGGATGCCGCGTCCTTCGCGGCGTGCGTGCAGATCGATGTGTATGGCACTGACGTCGGCATGCCGGGCAGAGTTCTCGACCAGGTTGCGCAGGATCATCTGCACAGCCGCCGTGTCACCACGAATAGCAGGTAGATTGCTGTCGACCAGCACATCAACGCGCAAGTGTTCGCTTTGCGCCGCGACGATAGACCCGGTGACGCGATTCAGCCAGGTATCGAGACGTATGGCCTGTTCAGCTAACGAGCCGCCACCTTCGAGTCTTGCTAACTCCAGTGTCTTGTCGATCTGTGATTCGAGACGGTGAGTGTCTGCCAGCAAGCGCTCGATGAGCTCGGGTGTGGGTTCACCCTCGGCGATGGCCTCGGTCTGCAGGCGCACACTGGTCAAGGGCGTACGCAGCTCATGCGTCAGCGCCGCAAAAAACGCCTGTGTACCGCGGGCGCGCAGCAGATCGCGCCAGTAAAACCAGAACAGCACGCCTGACAGGGTCAGCAGCAGCACTAAGAAGGTGCCCGACTCCCACATCAGCATGCGTTGCGTCAGATTTACTTCGGCCTGGGCTGCTGCGGCGCTGAGTCCGCCGGCTATGCGCAGGTCGGCAATGCGTTGCGCCTGACGCATGACCACCGACACCCACCACGAGCCCAAGGCCAGAATGATGGCCAGCCACACGCCCGCCAGCACGACGATAAGCCGTGATTGACGCACCGGTTGGACGCTTAGCGCGCCTTTGCTATCCATTGCTGCCACTCTGCGAGTGAGGGAAAGGGCGTGAACTGTTTGCTGCCTGCTGCGCGGATGTGCGCGGCAGTCTTGCCGGGTCCGCTGGCGTGGTGGGCTGTGGCGCTCACTAGAGCCCGGCCGAGTTCAAACTGAGAAACGCTGCTCCACCACACATGGGTGGCTGCAGCCAAGGCGTCAGCATCAGGCAAGGCGGCTGTGGCGCTCTGATAAGTCGCCAGCACGGTGCTGCCGGACCAGGCGCCGTCCTGCCAGCCTTCTTCGGCACCGGCATGGGTGAGCACTGTCCAGTGGTTCGGTGCGGGCAAGCGCAGCACCGGCACGTTGATCAACTCTGCAGCGACGTTTGCGCCCAAGCCCTCGGCACAGCCTTCGACCCACACCCCCTGCGCCGCGAGCTTGAACCAACTGGCGCTGCCTGAAGTCCAGACGCGCTTGCCGTGCAGCAGCGCTGCGGCATCTGCAGGCAGCGCGCGTGAGTGCGCCAGGAACACCGGTGCATCGTGGGCCAGCAGTGCCTGTAAAGCCCGGGCATCGAGCAAAGTGTGGGGCGCGCTGCTGTCCTGGGCTGCGCTATGCCAGCTGCGCACCGGTGCAACCGCGGGTGCCAGCGCGGCCGGAGGGCTCCAGTGCCGGCCGGTGATGTCGCGATCATCAGCAGCGATGCCGGCGATGTGCATCACAGTGCCCGCATCGGTGGTGCCAAGCTGCGTTGCACCAAAGCGCTGGTGACAACCGCCACCGTGTTGCGCAAGCACTTGTCGTTCGGCGCTGATTGCAGCGCGCGTGGGGGCGTGTTCGAGCACCGCCAGCAAGCCGCGGGTGCGTGTGTCATCGGCACGGCATTCGATGGCCAACGCACCCTGACCTGGCGCAGCCGGACACTCGCTCAGCGGCAACACCATCAGCGGCAGGTCTTGCAGCAGTTGCTGCAGCAGGGCGTGACCTTGACGTTCTGTGGCCGTATCGGCAAACAGCCGTGTAAGCCCGGCCAAGGCCAGCACCACACCATCGAGTTGCCGCTCTGATCCACGCGGTTCGCGCAAGCGACGCAAGCGGCTGTCGACATTGCCGCGCAAGGGTTCAAGTGTAATGGCGTTGCGCGCGGCGTAGGGCAGTGCGCGCTGTAAGAAGGCGGGCAACAGTTGTTGCCGGCGCGGCGAGGCCGTACCGATGCGCAGGCCCGCGCCGGCTTGCAGCTGCTGCAGCGCATCGGGCGCAAACAAGATGATGTCGCGCGGGTTGGCGCGCTGCGGTATGGCCGCCAGATGCAGCGCGGGTGGACGTTCGAGGCTCAAGTCTTTCAGCGAGTGCACGGTCAGATCGACACGGCCCTGCAGCAGCGCGGCATCGATCTCGGCGGTGAAGAACTCTTTGCCTTCAATGCCGCTGAGCGGCACGTTGGTGATCAGGTCACCACGCGTATCGATGCCCACCAGTTCGATCTGCAAGCCCGGGTGTGCATCGCGCAAGGCCTGCGCCACTTGGCTGCTCTGCACCCAGGCGAGCGCAGAGCGGCGGGTTCCCAGACGCAAAGGCGTATCGGCAGACATGATGAGCTTCTCTTGTAGGGCGGACTGGCGTCAGACGCCGGGCGATTGAAAGACAGCCAGATCTTCCCAGCCATGGTTGGACGTGCCGGGCCGGGAACCATCGGCATCATCGATGTAGGCCAGTTTAGCCTTGTCGAGGCAGGCGCGTCGTGCGCGAGCCAGCAAGGCCTGGCGCTGTTCGGCTTGGTTGTCGCGCAGCCCGAACAACTCTTGCAGCGTGGCCAGTTGCGGCAGGGCTTCCCACACCGTGCCGGCCGCGCTCTGCAAACCCAGATGCAGCACGCGCCCGCCGCGTTGTGCTGCAGATTCGCGCCAGGCGCGCACCCGCAAGTCATCGCGCGCCGCATCGGCCGGCACGCACAGCACCACATCGCGCGCGTCACGCCAGGCCGCCAACTCAGCGTCGAGGGTGGCTTCGAGCACGGTGACGCTGCCGCCGGGTCGCTCGCGGGCTTCGGCCAGCATCGCAAAGGCGCGCGCGGGGTTGCGGTTATAGATGCGCAGATCCGGGCAATCCAGATATGGCAGTACGGTGGCTGCCAACTGGCCCGCGCCGATCAGCAGTGTGGTGCCTTCGGGGCGCCCGCCCAGCAGTCGCCGCGCCAGCGAACCATAGGTGGCGCTTCCCAAGCCGACGATGTACTCGCTGCGGATCTCTTTGGTGTCCTGCAGCAGTCGCTGCATCCACGGGCGCAAGGCGCGCGCGCTGTCGGCCTGAGCCAGTTCGTAGTCGCGCCAGGCTTGTTTGATCTGGCCGAAGATCTCGGTCTCACCGGCGATCTCGCTTTCCAGGCCGCTGGCCAATCGCAACAGAAACTCATAGGCCGGGGCGCCGTTGTGCGCGTTGCCCGCTTCATCGCCTGACGCCGGCGCTTGGGCACTGACCTGCACTTCGCGCAAACAGGTGCGGATGACGCAGGCCTGCGCGGCCATCGGCGCCGGGGCCGATGACTCGCTGCTGCGGTAGTTGACGACGCTGAGGTCTGACAGAGCCATGGCCGCAGAGGCTAGTGCCCCTGCGGCTGGCAAGTGTCACGGTCGTGTCACGCCGGCAGGCCTTCAGCCTGGCGTGCGGCGATCACCGACGCGCGGGTCTTGGCGCGGGCGAACAAGGCAGCGACCTTGGGCACGGAAGTCAGGTCTATGGCCACGCGGCCGGCCCAACTCAAGGTGACATACAGATAGGCATCGGCCACGGTAAAGGCGTCACCGGTCAGATAGGGCTTATCACCCAGGGTCGACTCAATGTAGGCGTAGCGCTGCAACACAGCGGCGCGCGCCGCATCTTTTTGTTCGTCGGTGCTGCCGGGCTTGAACAGTGCGGTGTGGTTCTTGTGCACTTCAGAGCACATATAGGCACACCATTCGGTGACCCTGAAATACCCCAGCGTGCCGGCAGCCGGAATCAAACCCGCTGCGGGGTTCAGCGCGCCGATATAAGGCAGCAGCGCGGCCGATTCGGTCAGCACTTCGCCGGATTCCAGCACCAACGCCGGCACATAGCCCTTGGCCGTAATCGCCAGATAATCACCACCCTCGCTAGTGCGCTTCTGACGATCGACGGCGACCGGCGTAAACGCGACGCCGGCTTCAATCAGGCTGATGTGCGAGGCCAGTGAACAGGCGCCAGGCAGGTAATAGAGTTTTAACGACATAAAGTCCTCGGCTGATGGGTTACTGACGACCATGCTAGCGCCGATTGCCGCTGTGCGCCTGTTGGCGCATATTTGGCCGCAATTCGTCACGCCCGCCGCGCGGGCTTTACCGAGGTGTGTTTGATATGAGAGCTGCCGTCTTCAAGAAGCTGGGTTCGCCGTTGGTGGTCGAGACCATTCCCGATCCGACCCCGGGCGCTAACGAAGTTGTGGTCGAAGTGTGCCGGTGCGGCATCTGCGGCAGCGATCTGCACATCACCGAAGACCCCATCTTCGGCGTGCCGCCCGGCGTGGTGCTGGGCCATGAATATTCCGGTCGTGTGGCAGCGCTGGGTGCCGGCGTCGACAAGGTCAAGGTGGGCGACCACGTGGCGGTGTTTCCGGTGCATGGCTGCGGCAAGTGCGCGACCTGCCTCAGTGGCGTGCCGGCCTGGTGCACGCAGATGCGTATCGATGGTGGTGGCTATGGCGAGTATTCGCTGGCCGAGCAACATCAGCTCATCAAGCTGCCCAAGACGGTGGCCCTTGAAGATGGTGCGTTGGTCGAGCCCTTGGCAGTCAGTCTGCATGGCGTGGCGCTGGCCAATGCACCGGTGGGTGCGCGCGTATTGATTATCGGTGCAGGTCCCATCGGTCTGGCGGCGGCCTATTGGTCGCGCCGCATGGGTGCCAGTCGCATCGCTGTCACGGCCGGTTCTAACCGTCGTGCAGAGTTGGCGCTGCGCATGGGTGCTACGCACTTCATCGATCCGGCCAATGCCTCGCCCGAGGCGGTCAATGCAGCCTTGGGTGGTCCACCCGATGTGGTTTACGAAGCCGTCGGCAAGCCGGGCTTGATCCAGAAGGCAGTCGAGTACTGCAAAGTACGCGGCACTATTGTGGTGTTGGGCCTGTGCACGCCGCCCGATACCTTCATGCCGTTTCAGCTGGTCAGTAAAGAGCAGCGCATCCAGGCCTCGGCCTTTTATGAAGTGCGTGAGTTTGAGCTGGCCGCCGATGTGTTGCAGCACGATGCCGAAACGCCGCGCGCCATGGTCACTGACATCGTGCAATTGGAAGACATGCCGCCGATGTTCGAGGCACTGCGCCAGCGCAGCACGCAGTGCAAGGTGCTGGTGGATCCGCGCGCGCTGACGGCATAAGGTCGGCAGAGCAGCGCAAACTGCAGGGTTAAGGTTAGCGCCGCCCCTGCAGTTTGATCATCAGTTCGCGCCGCTTGTAGTCGATCACCAAGGTGTCGACCAAGCCCAGTATGTCCATACCGATCAGCAGTGCCGGTTCGCGGGTCACCTGCCAGTGCGAAAAGATGTTCATGTCACCAAACGTCACATGAGCACTGCGGATATCGATGGCCCCCATCTGAATGGGTGATACCACGCGACCTTCACCGGCCTGCATGTCTCCGGTGGCGCCCCAGATCTCGTCTTTGGTGGCTTCGCCCGCCTTGAAGCGCCGCTCCAGCGCCTTGTACAGCGCCAGATTACCCACCGACGCTTGTGCGCCGGTATCGATGATGGCCAGTGCCCTGACGCCACCGATGGTGGCGTTGACCATCATCATGTTGCCGCCACGGCGCAGCAGTGGCAGTGTGGTAAAGCCCTCCTCGGCAGGTTTGCCTTTTGAGCGCGACACGTTGATGAAGTCGTTGCGAAAGTCGATGTAGATGCGTTTGTCGGCCATGCCCTCCAGGCCCAACAGACCTTCGGCGCCCCCGAAGGCATCGGCCACGATCGGCAGCGTGGTGGGCGAGAGCTGCAGATCACCGACGATCAGCGTGTTCACACGGATCGTGGGCACGACTGTCGTACCCGTGACACCGCGCAGCCGCACCTGTGGCGACTTGCTGGTGTCCAGTCCCAAGCGCTGCGCCACGCTGTCGATCACGGCAGAACGCGTGGCACCCGAATCGAGTACCAGCCGGAAGGGGCCTTTGCCATTAAGATAGACGGGCACCCACACGCGGCCGATACGATCGCGGTTGGTGGGCGCCACATAGCGCGGCTCGGGCGCTTGAATCAGTATCTCGGTCAATTCATCAGCGCTGGCCGCTTGCGTCAGCGACACCTGCGCAAGGGCCGGTGCACCGGTGCACAGCGAGATCAGTAACAGCAGGGGGCGCAAGCGATGCAACACACCGACACGATAGCAGCACCGCCCGGCGATGCCAGTCAGGGCGGCTTGGCGGTGGTGATCGGCGGCAGCGGTGGCATCGGTGCGGCGCTGGTGGCGCAGTTGCAGCGCGAAGGCGGTTATTCACAGGTGCTGGCGCTGTCGCGGCGCAGCACGCCCACGCTGGATGTGACCGATGAGGCCAGTATCGCCGCATGGGCCGCACGCTTAGCCGGCAGTGGTCTGCCCTTGCGGCTGTTGGTCATTGCCAGCGGCGTGTTGCACGGGCCCGGTATGCAGCCTGAAAAGAGTCTGGCTGCGCTCGATGCCGCTGCACTGGCACAGTTGTTTGCAGTCAATGCCACCGGCCCTGCGATGGTCATGAAGCACTTGCTGCCGCTGATGCCCAAGCAGGGGCGCGCAGTGTGCGCGGCGCTGTCTGCGCGCGTGGGCAGCATCGGTGACAACCAATTGGGTGGCTGGTATGCCTACCGCGCCTCCAAGGCTGCGCTCAATCAGTTAGTGCATACGGCAGCCATCGAGTTACGGCGGCTTCGTCCACAGGCGCTGTGTGTGGCGTTACACCCCGGTACCGTCGACACCGGTCTGTCGGCGCCGTTTGCCAAAACCGGTCTGGATGTACGTGGGCCGGCCGAAGCCGCTGCGCAGTTGCTGGCGGTGCTGGATGGCCTGACCCCACAAGACAGCGGGGGTTTTTACGACTATCGCGGCGAGCCTGTGCCGTGGTGAGCTAGAATCGTGCCGCGTCTACGGCGGGCCTGTAGCACAGCGGTTAGTGCAGGGGACTCATAATCCCTTGGTCCTCAGTTCGAATCTGAGCAGGCCCACCATTTAACCCACGGAGAGACCATGAACATTCGTCATTGCGCACTTGCAGCCGCTGCCGCCTTGGTCTTACTGGCCGGTGTGGCCCAGGCTCATATCCGCATCAACCCGACTGAGTCTGCCGTCAGTGGCCGCGAGATGTATCGCATGCGCGTGCCCAACGAAAAGCAGGTCAACTCCTCGCGTATCGAGGGTGAGTTCCCGGCGGGCATGAAGATCTATGCCTTTGAGCCCAAGGCGGGCTGGACCGTCACACTGAAGAAGAACGACAAGGGCGACATCACCGGCGCCACTTGGACGGGTGTGCTCAAGCCCTATGAGTTTCTGGAGTTCGGCATGTTGGCCGTGAACCCCGCTGCTGCAGGCGCAGCCACTTGGAAGTTCGTGCAGTACTGGGACGACGGCAGCAGCGAAGAGTTTGTGGGCGCACCGGGCTCACGTCTGCCTGCGCCGGTGGTCACGATCAAATAAGTCTAGCCCTGACGGGGCTCAGACTTTTTTGACGAACTCCGACTTCAGGCCCATGGCACCGATGCCCTCTATGCGGCAGTCGATGTCATGGTCGCCGTCAACCAGCCGGATGTTCTTGACCTTGGTGCCCACCTTGACGGTGGATGATGAGCCTTTGACCTTCAGGTCTTTGATGACCGTGACGGTGTCGCCGTCCTTGAGCTCATTGCCCACCGAGTCACGGACAACACGCGCTGCCGCATCAGCTACAGCGGCAGCCACTTGTGGCCATTCGTGTGCGCATTCGGGGCATACAAAGTTCGCGCCGTCTTCATAAGCCAGAGTCGAAGCGCATTGCGGGCAGGCAGGTGCTGTGTTCATGGGGCGGCAGTATAGGCGCCCCGTCAGGTGAAACGCGCGCTGATGTCTTTTTTAACCTGTTGCAACACAGCAGACCAATCGCCCGGTGTGGTTTGGCGATAGAGCTTCAGCGTTGCATACCAAGGACTGTCGTCCCGGTTCTCCATCCAGCGCCAGTCACTGAAGCACGGCAGCAGCAGCCAGGTGGGCTTACCCAGTGCAGCTGCCAGGTGCGCTATCAGGCCATCGCCGGTGATCACCAGATCCAGGTCGGCTATCACCGCCGCCAGGTCAGCGTGGTCCTTGAGTTGCGCACCGAAATCATGCAAGCCACTGTGAGTCGCGCCCTCGAGGGGTGCCGGCAAAACGGACAGTTCCGGCAGGCTGATCAGGTTGACACCTTGCGGCATGGCCGTCAGCAAGGCAGACAGTGACACCTGAGTGTCTATGCTGTTGTTAGCCGAGCTACCGCCCCAGCCTAAACCGATGCGCGGACGGGCGATGTCTTGCAGCAAGGGAGCGATACGCGAGGATGCCCAAGCCGCTGGCGATAGATAGGCCTGATCCGCAAAGCGTATCGACTCAAGCGTAGTACCGAAGGCCATGGGCAAACTCAGTAGCGGCGTCTCAAAATCAAACGCGGTGTCTGCGGGGATGGACTCCACGACCCGGATATCCGCGCCACGCAGTGAACTGGCAAACAGTGCGCTACTGCCTTGCGGTACGAAGTAGGTCACTCTGGCGCCGCGCTCGGCCAGCATCAGCACATAGCGGAACAGATGGATGCAATCTGCCAGTTGCTGTTCTGCTTGCACCAGAATGCGCTTGCCGGCGATGGGCTCTTTGCCCAGCCACAGCGGGTATTGACGCTGTGCCGCCGCCGTCGCGCTGTCCAACCGCCAGCGCCATTCCAACTCGGGCCAACCGCGGGCAAAGTCACCCAAGCGTAAGCAGGCTATGCCCAGATTGGTATGTAAATCGGCGTTGTCGGGCTGCGCTGCAAGGGCTGCCTCGTAACAGGCGATAGCCTCTGTGCCGCGCTGCAGGAACAGCAGTGCTTTGGCCTTGTTGTTCAGAGCCTCTATGTCTTGTGGCAAGAGTGCGAGGGCCTGATCAAAATAACTCAGGGCCTCTTCGGGCCGCTGCAACGCCAACAATGCGCCACCGGCATTGTTGAGTACGGCAGTGTTATCGGGTTGCTGTTGCTGCGCGGCTTGAAAGTCGGTCAACGCCTGCTCGGCTCTGCCCAGTTGCAGTGCCACGCAGCCGCGGTTGTAAAGCGCATCGGCATGATCGGCTTGCAGTTGGACCGCGCGGTCATAGCTGTCGTAAGCACCCAGCACATCACCCAGCAGGCGAAGCGCGTTACCCCGATTACTATGCGCTGAAGGGTCATCCGGATAGATGGCGATGGCTTTGTCTAGCAGGTTCAGCGCGCGCTCGGGGTTGCCCGTCTGGTAGTGCAACACGCCTAGAAAGTGCAGTGCGCCGATGTGCCTGGGCTGTGTGGCTAAGATGAGCATGTATAGCGCTTGAGCGCGTTGCATCTGCCCGTTGCGATGCGCGGCCACAGCCTCCACGAAGCGGGTTTGCGCTTGCTGAGCCGCTGCCGAAGGTTTGCTGCCGTTGGGCTTATTCTTGGACATTAAGAGTGCTCGATAGGTATGGGCGAAAAGAGGGTGGTGTCTAGGTGTGCAGGCGGCAGTCCATCGACGCGCCGCTGGTGCATGAGTGTGTAGGCGGCTTCGATGCGGCGCGCAAAGGTTTTGGTGTTGAACAGCGGTCCGCTGTCGCGGTTGGCGATGAGCCGCTCGCGCAGCGCAGCCAAGTCTTGCGGATGCTGCGCCAGATGCAGCGCGCGTGCTTCGTACTCGGCCAGGCTGTGGGTGATCAGTTCTGGCAGACCCATGGCCGTCAGCAGGCTGCCCGCCACGCGACTGGCAAACGACTCGCCCATGCGTGTGAGCACTGGCAGGCCCGACCACAGCGCATCGCAGGCGGTGCTGTGCGCGGTGTAAGGAAAGGTGTCCAGAAACAAATCGGCCACGCGGTTGCGGGCAAAGTGCTCGGACATTTCTATGCGCCCAGAGAACACCAGCCGTGCTGGGTCGATGCCGCGCTGGCGGGCCTCAAGCTTAAGGTTCGCGGTGGCGGTGGGGTTTTC
>CAIVTJ010000038.1 GCA_903908825.1 uncultured Pseudomonadota bacterium
GATGTGGTGGCGATGATGGGCGCAGGCACCATCAGCGCTGCAGCGCATGAATTGCCGGCGCGGGTCACTGCCTTGTTGGCTGCCGCGGCAGACAAGGCGGGCACATGAGCCTGACTATCGCACCGCGCTTTGCCGCCCGCATCCGTCGCGATGAACCCATGTCGCGGCACACGTCCTGGCATGTCGGCGGTCCCGCCGATGTGTTCTTCATGCCGCAGGACCGTGCTGACCTGATCGACTTCCTGCGCGACTTACCCGCGGCCACGCCGGTGTTGTGGTTGGGACTGGGCAGCAATCTGTTGGTGCGCGATGGCGGCGTGCGCGGCGTCGTGGTGTCCACACAGTCCGCGTTAAGCGTGCTGGAGCAACGTGGCAGTCAGCAGGTCTATGTCGAAGCGGGCGTGCCGTGCGCGCGTATCGCGCGGCAGTGCGAGCGCTGGAACTTAGGTCCTGCCGGTTGGTTTGCCGGCATACCCGGTACCTTGGGTGGCGCGCTGGCGATGAACGCCGGTGCCTTTGGCGGTGACACCTGGCGTCATGTGGTCTGCGTTGAGACCATCGCCAGCGACGGCACGGTGCAGGAGCGCGACGCCAGCCTGTTCACGGCCGGTTATCGCCACGTGACAGCGACTGTGCCGCACGAGGCTTATCTGTCGGCCACACTGCATTTTAATGAGGGCGCCGATGCCGAGGCCATGCGTGCCTTGCTCGAGCGGCGCCGTCAGACCCAGCCCATCGGCGAGTGGAGCTGCGGCTCGGTGTTTACCAACCCGCCGGGTGATCATGCGGCCCGGTTAATCGAGGCCTGCGGACTCAAGGGTGCGCGTATCGGTGGCGCGGTGGTCTCGACCAAACATGCCAATTTTATTCTCAACGATGGCGACGCCAGTGCGCGCGACATCGAACAACTCATCACGCAGGTCCAGCAGCAGGTTGCGAGCCAACACGGCTGCACGCTGACGCCGGAAGTGCGCATAGTCGGAGTGGCGGCATGAATCTCAGTCACGATCCTACGCGCATGCATCGCATCACCGAGGCCGCAGAGTTCGGCCGCGTCGCGGTGTTGTTCGGCGGCAGTTCGGCCGAGCGCGAGATATCGCTCAAATCGGGTAAGGCCGTACTGGCTGCGTTGCAGCAGCGCGGCGTGGATGCCCACGGCTTTGATCCGCGTGATCAGTCTTTGCAGTTGCTGCGCGATCGCGGTTTTGACCGGGTGTGGATCGCATTGCACGGCCCCGGTGGTGAGGACGGTACGCTGCAAGGTGCCTTGGAAGTATTGGGCCTGCCTTACACCGGCAGTGGCGTGGCGGGTTCTGCCATCGGCATGGACAAGCTGCGCAGCAAGCGTCTGGCCGCTGCCGCGGGCGTGGCCACGCCCGACACCGTGGTGCTGCGTCATGCGGGTGACTGCAACCTGGCACTCGAACGCTTTGGTTTGCCGCTGATCATCAAGCCCGCGACTCAAGGCTCCAGCGTGGGCATGAGCAAGGTCAACGATGCTGATGAGTTGGCCGATGCCTATGCACGGGCCGCAGCCGTCGACCGTGTGGTGTTCGCCGAGCCGTGGGTGACCGGTGCCGAATACACCGTGGCGGTCTTGCACCGCCGCGCTCTGCCGGCCATCCGCATCGAGACCGCGCGCAGCTTTTATGACTACGAGGCCAAGTACCTGCGTGATGACACGCGCTACCACTGCCCCGCCGGTCTGTCTGCGCCCGCCGAGGCGCACATGGCCAGTCTGGCCATCGCTGCTTTCGATGCCATCGGCGCCGAAGGCTGGGGCCGTGTCGACTTCATGGCCGACCAGACCGGACGCCCGCTGATGCTGGAGATCAACACCATCCCCGGCATGACCGACCACAGTCTGGTGCCTATGGCGGCACGTGCTGCCGGTATCGACTTTGCCGAGCTGTGCTGGCAGGTCCTGGAAACCAGCTTTGTGCGCCGTCCCCGTGACGGGCAGGTGCCGTGATGTGGTTTAGCGGCAAGCGGCGCAATCGTGTACGCCGGCAACCGGCTATCAGCTGGACCTTGGCGGTCGCGCGCCTGCCGGCACTGAACTGGCGTCTATGGGGTCAGGCCGCGCTGGTGTTGGTGCTGGTGACAGGCGCTACGTTTGCCTTGCGCACGGTGCTCAACCAGCCCATCCGTTCGATCTCGGTTGCCGGACGTTTTCAGCGCGTGTCGGCCTTAGATATCGAGAAAGCCGTGCGCGAAGTCAGTCGCGACCAAGGTTTGTTGGGCATCAATTTGCAGCATGTGGTGCAAGCCGTGCGCGCCATGGGTTGGGTGGACAGCGTAACGGTGGGTCGTCGCTGGCCCAACGGTCTGGCTGTTCATGTCATTGAGCAAGTGCCGGTGGCGTTGTGGAACCAGAGCTCGCTGCTTAACGCACGGGGCGAGGTGTTTGTGCGTGACCTGCAGCAGATACCCCCCGAGTTGCCTCAGCTGTTCGGTCCTGAGGGCAGTCAGATGCTGGTGACGCAGCGTTATCTTGCAGCACAAACACGCATCACCGGCATGGGCATGCAGCTGACGCGCATCACCTTAGAGCCACGCGGTGCTTGGGAGTTCGGGCTGTCCAATGGCGTGGTGTTGCGTCTGGGTCAAGCCAACGTAGATGCGCGCTTCGAGCGTTTCATGGCCACCGGTTCGCGCGTGCTGGCCAATCGTGCGCAGGAAATTGCCTATATAGATTTGCGCTATGCCAGCGGCTTTGCCGTCGGGCTGCGAACCAAGGAGTCTGGTTAACATGGCTAAGCGATCGGATCGTTCGCTGATTGTCGGCCTCGATATCGGCACTTCGAAAATCGTCGCACTGGTCGGCGAATTGCACCCTGACGGCAGCATCGAGCTGATCGGTCAGGGCTCGCATCCCTCACGTGGACTCAAGCGCGGCGTGGTGGTCAACATCGAATCGACGGTGTCGTCCATACAGCGCGCTGTCGAACAGGCCGAGTTGATGGCCGATTGCCAGATCACTTCGGTTTATGCGGGCATCGCAGGCAGCCACATCCGCAGCCTGAACTCGCACGGCGTGGTCAAGATCATGGAGCGCGAGGTCACGCAGGCCGACGTCACCAACGTCATCGAAGCCGCCAAGGCTTTGGCCATCCCTGCCGATCAGAAGATCCTGCATGTGCTGCCGCAGGAATTCATCATCGATGGCCAAGAGGGCATACGTGATCCCATCGGCATGGCCGGCGTGCGCTTGGAAGCCAAGGTGCATATCGTCACCGGTGCCGACAGCGCCGCGCAGAACATCGTCAAGTGCGTGCAGCGCTGCGGCCTGGAAGTCGAAGACGTCGTGCTCGAGCAGTTGGCCTCCAGCTATTCGGTGCTGACCGAAGATGAAAAAGACTTGGGCGTGTGCATCGTCGACATAGGCGGTGGCACAACAGACATCGCCGTGTTCCTCGGCGGCGCCATACGCCACACCGCGGTCATTCCGATCGCCGGTGATCAGGTGACCAACGATATCGCTGTCACCATGCGCACGCCGACGCAGTACGCCGAGGACATCAAGATCCGCTTTGCCTGCGCCTTATCGCAGCTGGCCAATTCCGACGAGAGCATCGAAGTGCCCAGTGTCGGTGAGCGTCCCGCGCGGCGCTTGGCGCGACAGACTTTGGCCGAGGTGGTTGAGAAGCGTTACGAAGAGCTGTTCGGTTTGATCCGCGATGAGCTGCGTCGCAGTGGCTTTGAGGATGTGGTCGCCGCGGGCATCGTGCTGACCGGTGGCAGTTCCAAGATGGAAGGCGCCATCGACCTGGCCGAAGAAATCTTTCACATGCCGGTGCGTCTGGGTGTGCCGCAGTTGATCAAGGGCATGCCCGAGTTTACGCAGAACCCGATTCATTCGACTGGTGTCGGTTTGTTGCTTTACGGCCGCGAGAACAGCCGCGACTTACAGCGCGGCAGCTCTTTGCGCAGCGCGGGCGGCATGTTTGGCCGCATGAAAAATTGGTTTCACGGAAGTTTTTAGTTTGGTTTTGTTTTTGGATTTACCCCTTCAGGAGATGCTCACATGTTTGAACTAATGGATGCCTATAGCCAGAACCCGGTTATCAAGGTCATTGGCGTCGGCGGCGGTGGTGGTAATGCCGTGTCGCACATGGCCACTTGCGGCATCGAGGGCGTCGATTTCATGTGCCTCAACACCGATGCGCAGGCGCTCAAACATTCGCAGGTCAAGACGCTGTTGCAGATCGGCGGCGAGATCACCAAGGGCCTGGGCGCCGGCGCCAACCCGGATGTCGGTCGCGCTGCCGCGCAGGAAGATCGTGAGCGCATCGTCGAGCTGATCGAAGGCTGCGACATGCTGTTCATCACCGCCGGCATGGGCGGCGGCACCGGCACAGGCGCTGCGCCTATCGTCGCGCAGGTGGCCAAGGAGCTGGGCATTCTGACTGTGGCCGTGGTGACGCGGCCGTTCTCGATGGAAGGCAGCAAGCGTTCGCGCGCTGCTGAAGCCGGCATCGCCGAGTTGTCCAAGTACGTCGACTCGCTGATCACCATTCCCAACCAGAAGCTGCTGACGGTGCTGGGTTCATCCACCACGCTGCTCGATGCCTTCAAGGCCGCCAACCAGGTGTTGCAGGGTGCTGTGCAGGGCATCGCCGAACTGATCACCCGTCCCGGTCTGGTCAACGTCGACTTTGCTGACGTCCGCACCGTCATGGCCGAGACCGGTATGGCGATGATGGGCAGCGGTATGGGTCGTGGTGAAGGTCGTGCGCGCGCGGCCGCCGAAGCGGCTGTGTCGTCACCGCTGCTCGAGAACATCGATCTGGCCGGTGCGCACGGCATTCTGGTCAACATCACCGCCGGTCAGGACATGACCATCGGCGAGTTCGAGGAAGTCGGCGCTATCGTGCAGCAGTTTGCTTCCGATGACGCCACCGTGGTCGTGGGCACCGCTATCGATCCGGACATGACCAATGAGCTGCGCGTCACGGTGGTGGCCACAGGCCTCAACCGCGCTTCGGTGGTGCGTGAGCCGGTCAAGCAGCCGGTGCGTGAGGCTCCGCGTGATGTGGCGCCGACGCCCATCCGTGGCCTGCCGCGCCAGCCGCGTCCCACCGCGATCAACTACGGTGATTACGAGCAACCGTCCATCAACCGCAGCACGCAGCGGCGCGCCGTGGGCGACGGCATCCAGGGTGAAGTCATGAAGGACGACATGCTGGATATCCCGGCCTTCCTCCGCCGTCAGGCTGACTGAGGGTCTGCTACAGCACCCTGCTGATCGGGCAGCAGGGTTGTGTTAGGGTGACCGCCCTCCGGGTCACCCCAGCCTCTGTTGCAGTCATGGTCGGTCAACGCACACTTAAGAACAGCATTCGTGCCACCGGCATAGGCCTGCACACCGGCACCAAGATCTTTATGACCGTGCGGCCGGCGGCTGCCGACACCGGCATCGTCTTTCGCCGCGTCGATCTGCCCGGCGCCCCGGAGGTTCGTGCCTTCGCGGCTAATGTCACCGAGACCACGTTGGGTACCACCATCGTCTGCGGTGAGGCCAAGGTCTCTACTGTCGAGCACCTGTTGTCGGCCTTCGCCGGTTTAGGCATCGATAACGCCATCGTCGAAGTCAGTGCTGCCGAAGTACCCATCATGGATGGCAGCGCTGGCCCCTTCGTGTTTCTGCTGCAATCGGCGGGCATTGCCGAGTTGCCGGCGCCCAAGCGTTTTGTGCGTGTGCTGCGCACGGTGGAAGTACGCGAAGGTGATAAATGGGCGCGCTTCACGCCTTTTGATGGCTTTCGCGTCAACTTTGAAATCGAGTTCAACCATCCGGTGTTCAAGCTGCATTCGCAGCAGGCCACCATGGACTTCTCGACCACCAGCTACCTGAAAGAAGTCAGCCGCGCGCGCACCTTCGGCTTTATGCGGGATATCGAGACGCTGCGTGCCCATAATCTGGCCTTGGGCGGCAACCTCGATAACGCCATCGTGCTGGACGATACCAATATCTTGAACACCGGCGGTTTGCGCTCGGAAGATGAGTTCGTCAAACACAAGATTCTGGATGCCATCGGTGACTTGTATTTGCTGGGCAACAGCCTGATAGGCGAGTTTTCCGGCTTCAAGTCCGGGCACGGGCTCAACAACAAGCTGCTGCGTGCCTTGCTGGCCGATACCACGGCGTGGGAATCGGTCGTGTTTGAGAAGCCCGAGCAGGCTCCCATCTCTTATGTTGAGCCCGGCAGTCTGACTGAGGCCGCCAACGCCTAGCGGCGCAGCTGTCCGCCCGGCATCACGCGTACCGTGATCCGCGCATCGACCGGTACCTGCGGTGCCAGTTGCGGCGCTGTCTCGGCCAAGGCCAGCTTCAGGCGCGCTGCCCAGACGGCGGCATCCACAAACACCACCAGTTCACCCGGTTTGGCGATGGCCGCGGTCACGTGTTCGCGCAGCGCTTCGGGCAGTTGTGCCAGCAGGCGTTGCCGCAATTCGGCCCCGGCCGCAGCCCCCTGACGGATAGCCGCCAACGCCAGCCCTGTGGCGTCGCCTTGCAGCAGTTGGCCAGCGGCTTGGGGGCGCGTCTTGCCGTAGCGTCGCGCCTTGTCTCGGGGGGGCTTGTTGGGCATAGTCGGCCGCGCAGCGTAGCACCCCAAAGGACGTCATGAATCGCCTCGTCCCCGCATGCCTTATGGCCGGTCTGGCGTTGCTGGCACTGACCTTCGCCTTGGGCGTGCGCTGGGGCCGGCACAGTGCCGTCACCGCAGCCGCGCAGCACGCCCCTGTTGCAGTCGAGACGCTGCAGCCGCAATTGGCGCTGCGTCTGGGCCAAATCAACGCTCACCTGCTACGCCTGGATGCACTCGGCAAGCGTTTGCAGCAGATGGCCGGCATCGACAGCTCTGAGTTTGATTTCGATACGCGCCTGCCGCTGGCCCTGCCGCCCGGCGGTTGGGGCGGCCTGCTGGAGCTCAGCGAGCAGCGGCTGGACAGCCGCGAAGCGCAGTTGCTGGCCCTGGAGACCTGGGTGCTCTCGCGCCGGCTCGATGAGGCCCTGAAACCGGGCGGGCGCCCGTTGCGCGGCGCCGAGGTCTCGTCGGGCTATGGCGACCGGCAGGACCCGATCTCCGGCCGCGAGGCTCTGCATCAGGGTGTCGATTTTGCAGCCTTGCGCGGCACCACGGTGGTGGCTGTCGCGGCCGGTGTGGTGGCCGCCAGCGGCTATCAGACCGGTTTGGGCCAGTACGTCGACATCAACCACGGCAATGGCTATGTCACGCGCTATGGCCATAATCAGCGCGCTTTGGTGGTCGCAGGGCAGGTGGTGGCGCGCGGACAACCGATCGCCACGCTGGGTTCCAGCGGCCGTGCTACCGGGCCGCACCTGCATTTTGAGGTGCTGCGCGACGGCCGGCCGGTCGATCCGCTGGGCTATTTGGGGCGTTGAGCCCCGCAGCAGGGGCAGCAGGCCTTGAAATGCGGTCTATGGATATCCATTACCCGCTAGGGCCGCAGGTCTCGTAAAATAAACGGCTACCCGTCATTCGACCGATCTCGCAAGGACTATCCGTGTTTCAGCTACTGACGCGTTTTTTCGGCAGCCGCAACGAACGTATCGTGCGCGGATTCGGACGTTTGACCCGGGCAGCCGGTGAGTTTGAGCCCGCCTTGCAGGCCTTGAGCGACGAGGCCTTGGGTGCCAAGACGGTCGAGTTCCGCGAGCGTCTGCGGTCCGGGGCAACCCTCGACGAGTTGCTGCCCGAGGCTTTTGCGGTCGTGCGTGAGGCGTCCCGTCGCGTCATGAAGATGCGCCACTTCGATGTGCAGCTCATCGGTGGCATCACGCTGCATCAAGGGCGCATCGCCGAAATGCGCACCGGCGAGGGCAAGACCCTGATGGCCACGCTGCCGGCCTACCTCAATGCCTTGCCGGGCGAAGGTGTGCACGTCGTCACCGTCAACGAATACCTGGCTTCGCGCGATGCCGAGTGGATGGCGCCGCTGTACCGTTTCCTGGGCCTCACGGTCGGCGTCATCCGCAATTCACAAGATTCGGAAGAAAAGCGCGCGGCCTATGCCTGCGACATCACCTACGGCACCAATAACGAGTTCGGCTTCGATTACCTGCGCGACAACCTGGCCTTCCGCCTTGAAGAGCGCGTGCAGCGTGGCCTCAGCTACGCCATCGTCGACGAGGTTGATTCGATCCTCATTGATGAGGCCCGCACTCCGCTGATCATCTCCGGTCCGGCCGAAGAGAGCACCGAGCTGTATCAGGGCGTCAACCTGCTGGTGCCGCAGTTGCGCCGTCAGGAAGTCGAGGACGGCCCCGGCGACTATTCGGTCGATGAAAAAGCCAAGCAGGTGCACATCACCGAAGAAGGCCATGAGAGCGTCGAGCGCTTGATGTCCGAGGGCGGCATGCTGCGCGAGGGCGAAAGCCTGTACGACGCGGCCAACATCCGCCTGATGCATCACCTCAATGCGGCGCTGCGCGCCCATGCGCTGTACCGGCGTGATGTCGAATACATCGTTCGCAACGGTGAGGTCATCATCGTCGACGAGTTCACCGGCCGCACCATGCCCGGCCGCCGCTGGTCCGATGGCTTGCATCAAGCGGTCGAGGCCAAAGAGGGTGTGCGCATCCGCGAGGAAAACCAGACCGTCGCGTCTATCACTTTCCAGAACTTCTTCCGCCTCTACAAAAAGCTCTCGGGCATGACCGGCACGGCCGATACCGAAGCCCCTGAGTTCCTGCAGATCTATGGCCTCGAGGTCGTGGTCATCCCGACGCACCGCCCGATGGTGCGCCGCGACATGCAGGACTTTGTCTATCTGACCCAAGACGACAAATACGCGGCCATCATCGAAGACATCCGCGATTGCGCCACGCGCGGTCAGCCGGCGCTGGTGGGCACCACATCCATCGAAACGTCGGAATTTCTCTCCGGGCTGTTGCGCAAGCAGGGCGTGGCTCACGAAGTGCTCAACGCCAAGCAGCACGATCGCGAAGCGCAGGTGGTGGCGCAGGCAGGCCGTCCCGGCGCCGTGACCATCGCTACCAACATGGCCGGTCGCGGTACCGATATTCAGTTGGGTGGCAATTTCGATGCCGAGCTGGCCGAGCTGGCTGCTGCCGGCGAGACCGTCGACGAAGCCCGTCATGCCGAGCTGCGCGCCGCCTGGCAGCAGCGCCACGATGCGGTGTTGGCAGCCGGTGGCTTGCACATCATCGGTACCGAGCGCCATGAGTCACGGCGCATCGACAACCAGCTGCGCGGTCGTTCGGGCCGTCAGGGTGATCCGGGTTCCAGCCGCTTCTATCTGTCGATGGAAGACACGCTGATGCGCATCTTCGGTGATCCCAATCGCACCAAGCGTTTGCTGCAGATCGCCGGCATGAAGCAGGGCGAGGTCATCGAAAGCGGTTTGCTGACGCGGCAGATCGAAAACGCGCAGCGCAAGGTCGAGGCGCACAACTTTGATATCCGCAAGCAACTGCTGTTGTTTGATGATGTGGCCAATGACCAGCGCAAGGTGGTCTATCACCAGCGTACCGAAATCTTAGGCGCGCCCGAACTGCGTGATGCCGTCACCGGCATGCGCGAAGATGCGCTCAATGCGCTGGCCGATCCGTTTGTGCCCAAGCAGGCCAGCGCGAGCGATTGGGACCTCGATGGTCTGAGCAACGCCGTGCTGAAAGATTTCAACACGCACATCGATCCCAAAGCCTGGGTGGCTGAGAACGCTGAGATCGACGAGATCAGCTTCCGCAGCCGCATTTTCGATGCGGTCACCGTCAACTATGACGAGAAGCTGCAGCGTATCGGCGAGCCGATCATGCAGCAGGTCGAGCGGGACATCGTGTTGCGCATGCTTGATCAGCATTGGCGCGATCACCTGGCCGCCATGGATTACCTGCGTCAGGGCATCCATCTGCGTGGCTATGCGCAGAAGGACTATCGCTACGAGTACAAGCGCGAGTCCTTCGAGATGTTCCAAGCCATGCTCGAGCGCGTCAAATACGATGCAGCCTCGTTGCTGGCCAAGGTCGAGATCCGCTCGCAGGAAGAAGTTGATCGCGAAGAAGCCGAACAGCGCGAGCGCCTGATGCGGGCCTTGCAGCCCCAGCACGCGCAAGCACCGTCTCTGTTGGGCACTGCATCGGTTGACCAAGCTCTGGCAGCGGCTCAAGCGAGCCTGGCAGCCGCGCCGCAGCTACCGCCGTCGCCAGCCGACGATCAGAACTCAGCGACCTTTATCCGCGGTGAACGCAAAGTCGGTCGCAATGAACCCTGCCCGTGTGGATCGGGCAAGAAGTTCAAGCAATGCCACGGTGCGCTTGAGGCCTAGTTGCCGCGCAGCGCAGCGCCCACCTGCTGCAGCACGCTGTCCCAGTCGCCAGCCAGCGGCTGGCGCACCAGCGTGAGGCCGGGGTACCAGGGCGAGTCTTCGCGACCCAGCAGCCAGCGATGATCCGGGTGCTGCGGTAACAGCAACCAGACCGGTACGCCCAGTGCGCCGGCCAGGTGGGTGATGCTGGTGTCGATGCTGATCACCAGATCCAGCAGCGTGCACAGCGCTGCGGTGTGTTCAAAGTTCAGCAGGTCCCCGTAATAGGCAATGCCCGGCGTGGCCGCCAAGGTTTTCGCGTCGTCATCGCGCACGTCGCGTTGCAGGCAGAAATACTGGTTGCCTTCAGGCAGATGCGGCAGCCATTGCGCCAAGGGCAGGCTGCGGCTGCGTTCATAGGGGTTGACGGCGTTGCCGCTCCACGCCAAGCCGATGCGCAGTCCGCGCTTGTCGCCCAGACGCGTCGACCAGGCCTGCACCAGCGCCGGATCGGCAGCCAGATAGCATTCTGCGCTGGGCACAGTCTGTAGCGTGGTACCGAAGGCCAGCGGCAGGCTCATCAAGGGGCAGTGCAGATCAAAGTGCGGCAGTGCATCACCCTCGGCGATGACTTGCGCGACACCCGGCAGACTGCGCAGCAGCGCCACCAGCGGTCGCTGCACCTGCAGGATCACCGTTGCGCCCAAGTGTGCCAGCAGCGGCGCATAGCGGCAGAACTGCAGCGTGTCACCCAAACCCTGTTCGGCATGCAGCAGGACGGTGCGACCTTGCACGGGCTCCTGACCCAGCCACAGCGCTTGCGCAAAGCGGCGCTGCGTATGCGGGAAGGCCGGGTTCTGCCAGCGGGCTTCATAGTGCTGCCAGCCGCTGAAGTCACCGGCCAATAGCAGCGTCAGACTCTTGTTCCAGCGGGCTTCGGCGTGTTCCGGGCTCAGCTGCAGGGCCCGGTCAAAACAGGCCAGTGCAGCGTCCAGTTCGTTGCGGCTGTGCAGGGCTGCGCCCAGATGCGAATGCGCAGGGGCATAGTCGGGCCGCAGTGCGATAGCGCGCTGATAGTGTTCGATCGCCTCATCGACATGACCCAGCGCATTGAGCCGGGTGCCCAGATTGGCGCAGGCGATGACATTGTGCGGGTTCAGTTGCAGCGAGCGCTCATAGGCCTGCCGTGCACGCCCGGGTTGGCCCATGGCCTCCAGCAGCACGCCCAGATTGCAGTGCGCGTCTGCATTGGCGGGGTCCAGGGCCAGCGCCCGCTCGTGGCTGGTCAGGGACTCGTCATGGCGGCGCAGCTGCTCCAGCGCGATGCCGCGCAGAGTCCACAGCTGAGCCCGTTCCGGTTGCAAGGGCAGCAGCCGCTCATAGCTGGCCAGCGCCTGTTCTGTCCGGCCGAGTTCGTGCAACACGTTGGCTTGCAGGCTCAGCAACTCGATGTTGTCCGGATCGCGCTGCAAGGCTGCGGCAAAAGCCTCCAAGGCCAGCTCGCATCCAGGCAAGGCAGCCTGCCGCCGGCCCAGTTTTAATAACGACAGGCTGCGATAGACCACAGCGCGCACGTTGCTGCCGCCCTGTTGTTCGAACTGCTCAAAACGCTGCACGGCGGCCTCATGCTGGCCCAGCGCATGGTGGGCCGTACCGCAGGCCAACAGGCTGTCCACCTGTTCTGGCCGCAGGGTCAGGGCCCGGTCAAGTTGGGTGATGGCCTCCGGATAATCCCCCGATTGCAGGGCCAGAATGCCGGACAGATGCCAGCCGTCGGCATGGTCCGGGCGCTGCTGCAGCAACTGCTGATAAGCCGCGCGCGCTTCCGGCAATCGCCCCTGCTGGTGCAGTCCGACTGCCCGGGTGAACAAGGGGTGTTGTTTAGCGGCAGCGTTGGCCATGAGCGTGGAGCATCCGGTTATGTAATGTCCGGATTATTCATCGTCCACCCGCGGCCGGTGGGGCAGGGCTATGGAACTGGGGGTTCGGTCACAGTGCCGGTCGTATCAGCCCCGCCACGGCGTCTTTTGACGGCTTCGCGCAGCAGATATTCCACCTGCCCGTTGGTGCTGCGCAGTTCGTCCGCAGCCCAGCGCTCGATCTCGGCCCACAGTGCCGGATCGATGCGCAGCGCAAAGGCTTTGCGTTCGGTCATGCGCGGCGCGTCAGCTGTACAGCGTGCCGGCGTTGATCACCGGCTTGGCGTCCGACTCACCGCACAGCACCACCAGCAGGTTACTGACCATCGCGGCTTTGCGCTCGGGGTCCAGGTCGACCACGTTGCGTTCGGCCAGATCGCGCAGCGCCATGTCCACCATACCCACAGCGCCTTGCACGATCTTCTGGCGGGCAGCGATCACGGCCTCGGCCTGCTGACGGCGCAACATGGCCTGCGCAATCTCCGGGGCATAAGCCAGATGCGTCAGCCGCGCTTCATCCACGGTGACGCCCGAGCGGGCCAGCCGCTGCGAGAGTTCGACCGCCAGCGTCTGCGAGACTTCGTCCATGCCGCTGCGCAGCGTGACTTCGCCGGGCTCGGCATTGTCATAGGCATATTGGCTGCCCAGATGACGCAGCGCCGATTCGGCCTGCAAGCGCACGTACTCTTCGTAGTCATCGACATCAAACATGGCCTGCGCGGTGTCTTGCACGCGCCAGATGATGACTGCGGCGATCTCGATGGGGTTGCCCTGTTTGTCGTTGACCTTGAGCCGGTCACCATTGAGGTTGCGCGCCCGCAGCGAGACTTTCATACGCGGATGTTTCTTGGGCGCGGCAAGCTTGATCTCACCCTTGGTGCCGATCTGCACGCCACTACTGGGTCCGTTGGTATAAAACGGGTTGCCCCAATGAAAGCCATCGCGGCGCACGGTGCCGCAGTAGCGGCCGAACAGGATCAGCACGCGCGCCTCGTTGGGCTGCAGCGTGTACAGGCCCAGGCTGAGCACGACAGCTAGAACGCCGAGGGTGATACCGCCCAATGCCCACCCCTTGGGCTGGGTACTGACGCCATAGATAAACAGCGCGATGCCGACCGCCAGCAAGAGCAGACACAGCGTCAGCATGCGGCCGCCGGACACCGGGCGGACCTCGCGCTCACGGCTGACGATTCCCTGATAAGTTGACACGATGTGCACCCCTTAGATGAGTTGATATAAATATGATATCACTTTGCGATCAGAGCCCGTCAAGCGGGACGACGCTTGCCCCTTTGCAGGTGGTGGCGGCGGCGCTGGTCGATCGTCAGGGCCGGGTGCTGATCACGCAGCGCCCGGTGGGCAAGTGGCAGGCCGGTCGCTGGGAGTTTCCCGGCGGCAAAGTCGAGCCCGGCGAAACCGCCGAGGCCGCCGTGGTGCGTGAGCTGCACGAGGAGCTGGGCGTGCGCGTCGATGCCGCGCAGTACCTGACGCAGGTGGTCCACGCTTACGCCGATCGCAGTGTGGCCATCAGTCTGTGGCTGGTGCTGCGCTACGAGGGCGAACCGCGCGGCTTGGAAGAGCAGGCGTTGCTGTGGGTGCCGGCGGCCGAGTTGCCACACCATGATCTGCTCGAAGCCGACCTGCCGCTGCTGCCGGTGCTGTGCGCTGCACTCGGTGTGTGAATGCGCTTAAGATTGCGTCATTACAACATCAGCCGCGCCGAGCGGATTGCGAGTGAACATGGCCAACGAATCCAATCTGCCGGACATCAGCTTTGACGTCGCCAACCTCTACCAGGAGGAGCTGTTCACTGACCGCACCGCCGGTGCCATCCGTCGCCTGACGCCGGTGACGCCCGACGGCCTGCGCGATACCACCCGTCCGGTGTTGTTCAGCGGCCAGACCCAGTTGATGACACCCGGTGGCGTGCTGCCGCTGGGCTTCGAGATGGAAGTCGAGACGCTGGCCGAGGCCATCGCGCAATTCCCGAACGCCGTGCGTCTGGCGCTCGAGCAGGCCATCGAAGAGGCCCGCGAGATGCGTCGTGAACAGCAGTCGCGCATCGTCGTCCCCGAGGTCGGTGGCGGCATGGGCGGCGGGGGCCGCATCCAGCTGTAGTTCAGACTGTGTAAGCGGCAGGCGGCAGCACCGGCTGCCCATAACAATAACGATCCGGGGGGATCTGCCATGCGCCACGTTAAACGACTGCTCTGCGGGCTGTTGCTGTGCTGCACTGTCGCAGCCATCGCCGCGCCGGTGACCGATGCGCGGCTGCGCCAAGCCGATAAAGAATCAGGGCAGTGGCTGTCGGTGGGTCGCACTCAGGACGAGCAACGCCACAGTCCGCTGACGCAGATCAACACCGCCAATGTCGCGCAGCTGGGGCTGGCCTGGTACGCCGACTTCGACACCAACCGCGGTCAGGAAGCCTCGCCGCTGATGGTCGATGGCGTGCTCTATGTGACCACCGCTTGGAGCAAGGTCTATGCCTTCGATGCCCGCAGCGGCAAAGCCTTGTGGCATTTCGATCCGCAGGTGTCCGGTGCCGTGGGCATCAAAGGCTGCTGCGATGTGGTCAACCGCGGCGTGGCTGCTTATGACGGCAAGATCTATGTCGGTGCCTATGATGGCCGGCTGATCGCGCTCAATGCCAAGACCGGCAAGCCCGTGTGGCAGGTGGTCACGGTCGATCAGTCCAAGCCCTATACCAGCACCGGCGCACCGCGCGTGGCCAACGGCAAGATCATCATCGGCAACGGCGGCTCCGAGATCGGTGTGCGCGGCTATGTGTCGGCCTATGACGCGCGCAGCGGCAAGCTGCTGTGGCGCTTTTATACCGTGCCGGGCGACCCGTCCAAGCCTTATGAAAACGAGCAGATGCGCCAGGCGGCCGCCACCTGGAAGGGCGACCTGTACTGGAAGCTGGGCGGCGGTACGGTTTGGGATGGCATCGCCTATGACCCGCAAACCAACCTGGTCTATTTCGGTACGGCCAATGGCACACCGTGGGTGGCCGAGGCGCGCAGTCCTGGCGGCGGCGACAACCTGTTCCTCAATTCCATCATCGCGGTCAATGCCGACACCGGCGCCTATGCCTGGCACTACCAGACCACGCCGGCTGAGACCTGGGACTTTGATGCCACCAGCCCGGTGATGCTGGCTGATCTGGATTTGCCCGCCGGCCGCCGGCACGTGCTGATGCAGGAATCCAAGAACGGGTTTTTCTATGTGCTCGATGCGGCCAGCGGCCA
>CAIVTJ010000039.1 GCA_903908825.1 uncultured Pseudomonadota bacterium
ATCACGCAGGAGCAGATCATGATCAACCGTCGTCAATTAGTACAAGCCGGCATGCTGGGCTTGGGCGCGCTAAGTCTGCCGGGCTTTGCAGCCTTACTCGACACGCGCGGCTTTACACATGGCGTGGCCAGTGGTGAGCCCGGCGCAAACAGTGTGCTGCTGTGGACACGTTACGTTGCGGCGCAAGACACACCGCTGCGCGTTGAAGTGGCGATCGATGAACAGTTCAAGCGCGTGGTGAGCGGCGGCCTGGCCATTGCCGAACCCGATCGCGATCACACAGCACGTATCACCATCACCGGACTGAAGGCCGACAGCTGGTACTACTACCGCTTCATCGCCCTGGATGGCGGCAGCAGCGCCATCGGCCGCACACGTACGCTGCCCATAGGCGATGTGGCCCGCTTTGGTGTCGGTGTGTTCTCGTGCTCCAACCTGCCCTTCGGCTGGTTCAACGCTTATGCGCATGCCTGCGAGCGCACTGACCTCGACCTCATGGTGCATCTGGGTGACTATTTATATGAATACCCGGTCGGCACCTATCCCGATGCCAAGCTCGCTCTACCCGGTCGCTTGATACAACCCGACAACGAGCTGCTGAGCCTGACCGATTACCGCCTGCGCTACGGCGCCTATCGTTTGGATGCTGATCTGCAGCGCTTGCATGCCCGCTATCCGATGATCGCGCAGTGGGATGACCACGAGTTCGCCAACGATGCGTACATCGACGGTGCCGAGAACCACCAGCCCGATACCGAAGGTGATTGGAACACGCGCCGCGAGATCGCCAAGCGCGTCTATCGCGAATGGATGCCGGTCTCTGATGAGCGCTGGGCCATCTACGAGATCGGCAGTCTGGCCACTCTTTATAAGGTGGAAACGCGCATCACCGCGCGCAGCGCACCGCTGGGCCTCGGTGAGGCCATCAAAGGCAACGCCGATGTCAGCTTGGCGCTCAAGACGTTCCGTGATGGTGCTTGGAGCGATCCGGCGCGCACGCTGATGGGCCCGCAGCAGGAAGCCTGGCTGTACGAAGGGTTCAAGCACTCGCGCCAAGCCGGCAAGCGCTGGCAGCTGCTGGCACAAGGCGTGGTCATGGGTGATCTGCGCATGCCGCCCGAGGTGGCCAACTGGATCGCCGCACCGGCGGCCAACCACAATGCTGTGCAATTAGCCGTCGCTGCCGGACAACTGGGCCTGCCCTTTAATTACGACAGCTGGGGCGGCTTCCCGGCTGCACGCGACCGCCTGCTCAAAGCGGCGCTGGCTGCCGATACCAACCTGATCGTACTGTCGGGCGACAGCCATAATGCTTGGGGCTATGACCTGAACGTCGAGGGCCGCGCAGCGGGCGTCGAGTTCGCCGGTCATGCCGTGACCTCGCCCGGCTATGAGGGCGCGCTCGCCAATGTGGCCCCCGCCGACGTAGCCGGCGCCCTGCGTCGCACCAACCCTCACTTGGCCTTCAGCGACACCAGCCGTCGCGGCTATATCAGCCTGCAGGTGACGCCGCAGGCCGTGACCGGGTCCTGGCACTTCCTGCAGACCATCCGCGAACGCAGCACGGCGCTGGCCGACACGCAGCGGCTACAAGTGCGCCCCGGCCAGCGGGTGCTGCGCAGCGTTTGAGGGCTGCGCACCAGCCGGTTCGGGCGCCGGCGACGGCACGCGCAGCAACAGCGCCTCGGCCACGTCGGCCACAGCCACCTGCGCGCGCTGTTCAAGGTCAGCGATGCTGCGCGCCACTTTGAGCACGCGGTGCGTGGCGCGTGCCGACAGCGCCAGCTGCTCGGCAGCAGCGGCCAGCAACTGCCTCGCCTCAGGCGCCACGATATGACCGCGCAGCAATTGCGCCGGCTGCAAACGGCTGTTGAGGCACCCCTGACGTGCGCGCTGCAGTTGCTGCGCCGCAGCGACCGCCGCAGCAGCCGTAGCGGTGTCCAAGCCCTGCGGCAAGGCGTCTGCCGTCAGTTCAAATGCCGGCACACGCCGCAGCGCCACATGCAGGTCTATGCGATCGAGCAGCGGCCCCGATAGCCGGCGACGGTAGCGCTCGACGTCGCTTGCAGAGCAGCGACAGAGGCGCCCGGCATCGCCGTGATAGCCGCAGTGACAAGGGTTCATGGCCGCGATGAGCTGAAAGTCGGCCGGGTAGTCGGCGCGCAGATTGGCGCGGGCGATGCTGACCACGCCGGTCTCCAGCGGCTCGCGCAAAGCCTCGAGCACACGCCGGTCGAACTCGGGCAGCTCGTCCAGGAACAGCACGCCGCGATGGGCCAGACTGACCTCGCCAGGCCGCGCCTCGCGACCGCCGCCTACGATGGCATGGGCCGATGCCGTGTGGTGCGGCGAGCGGAACGGCCGCCGCACACGCGAATGCACGCCGGCACGGCGCTGCGCGATGGCGTCGATGGCCGCCACCTCTAAGGCCTCGTCGTGGGTCAGCGGCGGCAGCAAGCCGGGCAGCCGCTGCGCCAACATGCTCTTACCGGCACCGGGCGGACCCACCATCAATAGGCTATGGCCGCCGGCCGCCGCGATCAGCAAGGCTCGCTTGGCCTGCGCCTGGCCGCGCACCTCGGCCAGATCGGGAGCACAGCGCGCCTCGCCGGACGCGATCTCCGGCAGCGATGCCGGCAACGGCGCAGCGCCGGGCTCCGGGGGAGTGCCGGCCAGCAGGGCCACCGCCTGCGGCAAGGTGTCGGCCAAGGCCAGGTCGGTGCAACCCACCCACTGCGCTTCGGCCGCGTTGGCCCGCGCCACCAGCAGTGCATGACCTGCCCGCCCGCCATGCAGCGCCGCCAGCAACAAGCCCGGCACCGGCTTGATCTCGCCGGTCAGCCCCAGTTCGCCATAGACCTCCCAGCGCTGCAGATCACCCTGCACCCGCACCTGCCCGGAGGCGACCAGGATGGCCAACGCGATAGCCAGGTCGAAACGACAGCCCTCTTTGGGCAGATCGGCCGGGGCCAGATTGACGGTGATGCGACCGGCCGGCAGTTCATAGCCACAGTGGGCCAGCGCCGCCCGCACCCGCTCTTTGCTCTCGCGCACCACCGGGGCGGCCAGACCCACGATGGTGAAGCCGGGCAGACCGCTGCCCAAATGCAGTTCAACGCGCACCAACGGTGCGGCCAGCCCGACCTGCGCCCGGCTGTGGATTTGGGCAAAACCCATGGTCCCTCCTTGGACCGTAATGGTCGCCGCAGCGGCGGGCGATCAGGCCTGCTTGGACTGCGCCTCGAGTTGACGCACGCGCTCTTCGAGCTGCTCGACCATCTGACGGGTGCGCTCGAGCACCCGCGTCTGCGCGTCGAACTCTTCGCGCGTGGCCAGATCGAGCTTGGCCAGCCCGGAACGCAGCACGTTGCGGAAATTGGCCTCGAGGTCGTGCTGCGCCGCGCGCAGGGCCGGCGGCACGGTATCGAGCAGTCGGCGGGCAAGTTCTTCGATGCGGTGTGTGTTCATCGTTCAACCTCAGTGAGCGTTAGCACCGAATTGGTGCGCCAAAACAGGGCGTGCGTCCATAATTGTGCGTTACTGGACCGGGTTCACAGTCTGTGTCCCCATTCCGGCGCACTAAGCTGTGGCACGGATTCTGCAAACTTACTCAGTGGACGCTGGTCTTTCCGAATTCAAGCGTGCCGGTGGGTGTTGAGCAATGCGGCTTTTTGGCCAGTACTTTGCGAAATGTACATTATGAAGATGATCACGGCTGTCGTTCGGCCATTCAAGCTGGACGAGCTCCGACATGCGATAGCGCAGCTAGGGGTTCAAGGCGTGACCGTCACCGAAGTACACGAGGCGGAGTTCGGGCCCAGGGTCAAACTCGAGATCGCTGTCGATGACAGCATCCTCGAGCCGGTCCTCGAAGCGATTGCCAATGTCTCCCGGACGGGAAAGATCGGTGACGGAAAAATCTTGGTTGGAAATCTCGATCAGGCAATACGGATCCGCACCGGCGAGACCGGCACTGCGGCCACTTAAGAACAGCTGGGAGTCGCACATGCGCATTGATCTCGCCTCTATCACTTCGTCGCGTTGGGCACGCGCCACTCTGGCTACGGTGGGCGCTCTGGCACCCCTCGTCGCTGCAGCGGCCGATGCCCCCGTACCCAACAAAGGCGACACGGCCTGGATGCTCACATCCACCGTGCTCGTCATCCTCATGACCATTCCGGGCCTGGCGCTGTTTTACGGCGGCATGGTGCGGAGCAAGAACGTCCTGTCGGTATTCATGCAGGTGTTCGTCACCTTCTCGATGCTGGCTGTGTTGTGGGCCATCTACGGCTACAGCATCGCGTTCACCGAAGGCAACGACTTCTTCGGTGGCTTCAGCCGTCTGTTCATGCAGGGCATGACGGGCGACTCCACCGCCGCTACGTTCAGCAAGGGCGTAGTCATCCCCGAGCTGGCTTACTTCGTGTTCCAGCTGACCTTCGCCGCCATCACGCCCTGCCTCATCGTCGGCGCCTTTGCCGAACGTGTGAAGTTCTCGGCCATGCTGGTGTTCATGGTCCTGTGGTTCACCTTCTCTTACTTGCCAGTCGCGCACATGGTCTGGTTCTGGGCCGGCCCTGACGCTTACACCAGCAAGGAAGCCGGTGACGCAGCGGGTGCAACCGCGGGCTTCATCTTCCAGAAGGGTGCACTCGACTTCGCCGGTGGCACCGTGGTGCACATCAACGCGGGTATCTCGGGCCTCATCGGTTGCTTGCTGATCGGCAAGCGCACCGGCTACGGCAAGGTCGCCATGCCGCCGCACAACGTACCTTACGTCATGATCGGCGCTGCCCTGCTGTGGGTGGGCTGGTTCGGCTTCAACGTCGGCTCGAACCTGGAAGCCAACGGCTTTGCCGGCATGGTGTTCGCCAACACGCTGCTGGCCACGGCTGCTGCAACCATGAGCTGGATGCTGGCTGAATGGGTCCTCAAGGGCACACCGACCATGCTGGGCGCTGCTTCGGGCGCTGTGGCTGGCTTGGTCGCCATCACCCCGGCCTGCGGCTATGTCGGCCCCATGGGTTCGATCGTGCTGGGTCTGCTCGCCGGCATCGTCTGCCTGCTGGCCGTCAGCAAGCTCAAGAGCGCCTTGGGCTACGACGACTCGCTGGACGTCTTCGGTGTGCACTGCATCGGCGGCATCCTGGGCGCCATCCTGACGGGCGTGTTCTGCGACCCGGCTCTGGGCGGCACCGGCGTCTATGACTACGTGGCCGACAAGGTCGGTGACTTCGACATGGGTGCGCAGGTCATCGCGCAGCTGTGGGGCGTCGGCACCACCATCGTCTGGTCGGGCGTAGTCTCGCTCGTCGCTTACAAGCTGGTCGATATGACCATCGGTCTGCGCGTCAGCGAAGACGTCGAGCGCGAAGGCCTCGACACCACGCTGCACGGCGAGCGTGCCTACGACTGATC
>CAIVTJ010000040.1 GCA_903908825.1 uncultured Pseudomonadota bacterium
ACACTTCGAGACTTGGCATGAGCTGGCCAGTGCCGGTCAGTTCGACGGGCAGGGCGACCACCACACCCCCAAGTCTTATGTCCGCCAAGCTTTCCGCAAGTACCTCGAATGCGGCATCTTTGCCCACGGCTTTGCCAGGGCGTGGTGTGACGACTGCGGGCACGACTACTTCATCGCCTATTCCTGCAAAGGCCGAGGCGTGTGCCCCTCGTGCGATACCCGGCGCATGGTGGAGACGGCAGCGCATCTGAGCGACCACGTCTTCCCCCGCCTGCCGGTGCGCCAGTGGGTGCTGTCGGTTCCAAAGCGGCTGCGCTACTTCATGCAGCGCGATGGAGCGGTGCTCAACATGGTGCTGCGCATTTTTCTGCGAGTCATCGCGCAAAGCCTATCTGCCAACTGCCCTGGGGCGGCGGTCGTGAACAAGGCAGCCCAGCACATCGGCGCAGTGGCGTTTATCCACCGGTTCGGCTCCAGCCTGAACGGGCATGTGCACTTCCACGTCTGTGTGGTCGATGGGGTGTTTGAGGAAGTGCCGGGCATCATCTTTCACCCGGCCAGTGCTATCGATGCCACCGCTGTGGCCCAGGTGCAGACTGATTTGCGCCGTCGCATCCTGCGCGCCTTCGTGGGCCGCGGTCTGCTGGAGAGTTTCGAGGCCAAAGAAATGCTGGCCTACAAACACAGCGGTTTCTCAGTCGATGCGGGTGTGTGCATCGAAGCGCACGACCGCGCCGCGCTGGAGCGCTTGCTGCGCTACTGCGCCCGCCCACCCTTTGCCATGGAGCGACTGCGCAAAGAGGGCGCCGAGCTGGTGTACCGCTGCGCCAAACAACATAGCGAGCCTGGCTCGGACAAGCGTGGCGCAAGGGTCGACGAGCTGCACCTCACGCCACTGGAGCTGATAGATCGCATTGCAGCCTTGGTGCCACCACCGCGCACGCACCGGCATCGCTACTTTGGTGTGCTGGCTCCGAACTCTCCGCACAGGGCTGCGGTGACGGCGCTGGCTGCACTGGCGCAACCCGCCGCCGGGCAAACCGGCATTGGCAAGGATGTGCCTGGGGTGATACCGCAGGGCAACGTGCTGCCGCCCACGCATGAACCTGCGCCACCAGCCAAGCGTTCACCGGCGCACTACCTGTGGGCGGTGCTGATCGCCCGTATTTACGAAGTGTTCCCGCTCTTGTGCCCGATGTGCGGTGGGCAGATGCGCCTGATCGCGTTCATTACCGAGGGCACACAGATCAGGAAGATCCTCGATCACATCGGGGTTGACTCAGAACCTCCACACATATCCCCGGCGCGCGGACCACCGCTGTGGGATGACTGTGATGCGCAGACGGATGAGGGGGCACAAAACGAGCCAGCAGACTGGGATCTGGCGGCGCAACCAGCACCCGACTTTGAGGTCGATCAGCGCATCAACTGGTGACTCAGTGAAGCGGCGATTTGCACAGCTGCGGGGAGCAGCTGCGTGCGCGGTAAAGCCAAATCTATCTTGCACCACAAGGTCTCGCCAGTGAGCGGCTGTGAGCGCTCAAACGGCCTCGGTCAACCGTGTTTTGAAGCCCCAATCCCGTGCCATACTTGGCCTCATGCGCTTGGATTTCCTATCCGTCGCAGGCTATGCAGAGCCAATCTATCCCTTAACCACCCACGTGGAGTCACTATGAAAGCAAAAGTCATACTAAAAGTCTTGGCCGCGACTGGGCTGATTGCGACCGTTTTGACCGGTACCTATGCGTGGTCGCAAAGCCGCGATGAAGCGTTACTGAGTGCTGCAATGTCCGAACAAACGGCCGTGCTCAAGACGCTGGAGAGACTGGTGAATATCGAAACCGGCACGGGCAATGAGGAAGGAATGGCCGCCATGGCTTTGCTTCTGGAGGCGGAACTCAGGGCACTGGGTGCCACGGTCACCCGGCACAAGGCGCAGGCCGGCGTGGTGGGCGACA
>CAIVTJ010000041.1 GCA_903908825.1 uncultured Pseudomonadota bacterium
CCCAGAATTCCGACCTGTTCGGATGGCTAAAAGCCCTGTATCCCATATGGGCAAGGTTGACGGCGGCTGATGTGCGTATCAGTGCGCAGATGTGTGCGGCGGAGTTGATGCTGTCCGGCTGCACCACCGCCAGCGATCACCTCTATATTTTCCCCAACGATGCCACGCTCGATGACGAAATCATCGCGGTGCAGCAGACCGGTCTGCGCTTCCACGCCAGCCGCGGCAGCATGAGCGTAGGTGAGAGTCTGGGCGGTCTGCCGCCCGATAGTGTGGTGGAGGATGAACAATCTATCTTGCGCGACAGCCGCCGGCTCATAGAGACCTGGCACGACAACAACCGTCATGCCATGACGCGCATTACCTTGGCTCCCTGTTCCCCCTTTTCCGTATCGCCGGCTCTGATGCGGGAATCGGCGGCAATAGCCCGCAGCTATGCCGGCGTGCGCTTGCACACCCACCTGGCCGAAAGTAAACCCGATGTGGACTACAGTCTGGCCGTGTTCGGCATGACACCGGGGGACTATGCCGAGTCAGTCAATTGGTTGGGTCATGACGTTTGGCATGCCCATTGTGTATGGCTGGACGACAACGCCATCAACAAGTTCGCCCGCTCTGGTACCGGCGTAGCACATTGCCCGTGCAGCAATATGCGACTGGCTAGCGGCATTGCGCCGGTCCGTCGTCTGCTCAAAGCGGGTGTTCCGGTGGGTTTGGGTGCTGACGGCGCAGCCTCTAACGATGCCACTAACCTGCTGCGTGAAGCCCGGCAGGCCATGTTGTCTGCGCGTGTTGTAGATCTGGATGCCGCGGCTATGAGTGCACGCGGCGCACTGGAATTAGCGACCCTGGGCGGTGCGCGCGTGCTGGGTCGCGATGACATTGGCGCGCTGGCGCCAGGCATGTCAGCGGACTTCATATGCATTAACTTAGACAGGCCGGAGATGGCCGGGGCGCAACACGATCCGGTGGCGGCACTGGTGTTTTGCGATGTTGGCCGGGTCGACTACAGCTTTATCAACGGCCGCATGGTGGTCGATCAGGGGCAGTTGACCACGCTGGACCTTCCCGTGTTGGTCGAGTCCACCAATCGTCAGGCGCGGAGATTGGTCAACGGATGAGTGCTCGCGGCGCTTTACCTATCGTTAATCTACAACTGCCCACTGCTGGCGAGCAGATCAATGGCGTTCTGTCGCAGGTGGGCTTTCTGTATCTCACTGGCCACGCTGTCGATCCGGCAGTGTTGGCTGCGGGCTTTGCAGCTGCCCGTGATTTCTTCCGTCAGCCAGCCGTGTTTAAGCAGGCTTATGCCTATAGGGATGCTGACGACAATTTCGGCTATCAGGCTGTTGCGGTTGAGAGTCTGGACCCTACGGCCCCGCCCGACCTGAAGGAGGGCTACACCATGCGTGATGCACTTCGTCATGCGGACAACACTTCACGCTGGCCGAGCCTTGCCTTCCGCGATGCGGCGTTGACGCTGTATACCCAAGCTCTGGCTGAAGCCCGGCGCGTGCTGTCGCTGATGGCGGTCCAGCTCGGAGTGGATCCTGACTTTTTTATTGCGCGGCACAGCGGTAGCAATGTCACGCTGCGTTTTTTGCGTTACCCCGCCGGATTGCATCCGCAGCAGGATGGCCAATTGGGTGCTGGCGCTCACACCGACTATGGCTCGATCACGCTGCTGTTCCAGCACCGGGTAGCCGGTCTGCAGGTGCTGGGCATGGATGATTGCTGGCATGCAGCACCCCCTGTAGACAATACGATCGTCGTCAATACCGGTGATCTGATGGAGCGCTGGACTAACGGCAGGTACCGCTCGACGCTGCACCGCGTTATCCCTATCGAAGGGACTGAGGATAGATACTCAATCGCTTTTTTTGTTGATCCGGACTCCGCGGTTGAGGTCAGTTGCTTTGCTAGTTGCCAGTCGGCCGAGCATCCGGCAGTTCATCCGCCCATTAGCGCAGGTGAACATATTCACCAGAAGATTTTCGCAAGCCATGGACAAAATCGATGATCAAGCAATGGATGTTAGGTGGTTTGGTTGCCTTGGTGACGTTGGGTGCCTACGCGGCCGACGGCCCGGATACGGTTAAGTTCTACAAGCCCAGCGACACCATCGTCGTGTTGGGTGCTGTGCCGCAAGAGATACCGGTGTTTGTGCAGGCGATGGGTAACCCGCCGCGTCGCAGCTTGTGGGGGATCCCTTATTACAGTGGCAAGATAGGCGACAAGAAGGTCGTTGTAGCTATCACGGGCATCGGCAAGACCTATACCGCCATGACGACGACGTTGTTTATTACAGAGTTCAAACCGCGCCTGGTGTTGATGAGCGGCACCGGGTCGCGGACCAACCCGTCCTTGCGCACCGGCGACATCATTGTCGCGACGCACACGGTTGAGCATGACTACGGCAGCTTGACGCAGAAGGGCATGGTCTATCGGGATATGAACAGTCCTGTCGATGGCGCCGATGTTAAAAACAATTTTGCGCCATCACCGTCGCTGCTCGCTAAGTCCGATCCAGCGATCGCCAGCTATCAGGGTCCTGAAGTCACTGCAAATGGTGCGACTTATCATGTTGCGGTGCGCAAGGGCGTGGTCGTTTCGTCTGATCTGTTCGGTGTTACCGAGCAGCGCATTGCGCAGTTGCGCAGCGATTTTAATACCGACCTCATGGAGATGGAGTCAGCGCCTCTGGGTCATGTCTGTGAGACCTTGGGTGTGCCCTATATTATTGTCCGTTCCGGTAGCAACGTGACGCAGGAGGCACCTAACGACGACTACCTGCGACTCGGTCCCATCGCAGCACGCGAAGCGGCCAAGTTCTCGGTGCACCTGCTGGGTTATCTCTAGAACAGGCGCTGCAGCGTCCAGAAGGCTGCTGTCGCTGAAATCAGTAGCGAGGCCGGTACGACCAGGTACCGGCGTCTGGACGGACTCTTCATCAGACCGATGGTGGGAATCGCAAGCAGTGCAATCACGCTCAACTGGGCGGCCTCTATGCCCAGATTAAAGCTCACTATCGACTGAAGAAATTGGCCAGTGGGTACCTCGAGCTCACTAAGCGCCGCAGCGAAGCCCATGCCATGTATTAATCCAAAGCCGAATACGATCAGAGGCCGGTAGGCTGACTCGCTGCTGCGACGCATCAGGTTTTCGACACCTACCCACACTATCGAGGCGCTGATCAAAGGCTCGACAATGTTGGGGTTGAGTTGCAACACCCCGAGGGTCGCCAGACCCAGCGTGATCGAATGGGCTACCGTGAACGTGGTCACCAAGATCAACAATGACCGCATGCCGCGCGCACCCAGATACAGACCCACCACAAACAAGATGTGGTCCAGCCCGAGTGGCACAATATGTCTGTAGCCGAACCGGACGAACTCCCACCACGTGCTCTGTGGTGGCGTCCGGGAAGCACCTGCATCCTGCAAGGAAAAGACAGGGCTGAGCTGTGACGTCACCAGCCATCGCGTCATGCTGTGCCCATTCGCGGTATCCAGAAAGCTCAGCGCGATGGGCTCTTCAAAGTGAAAGCCTGTGCCGAAAACTCCGGTTAGTTGTGCTGCTGCGCCCTCCGGCAAATCCGGTAGTCGACCTTGTAGCGTCACCGTACTCATAGGCCAGTTCAGAGGGTCTAGGAAGCTGGCCTGAGGTACTGCCGGTAGTTTCACCGCCGTGACTGTCAGGGCAACACGTTGATCAACCAGTCGCAGATCGATAGCCGAACGCAGCTTGTCCAGTAACGCCAGCACTTGTGCGTCCTGCAGCGGCTGCGTGGTCTGACTCAGCTGGTAATAGGCCAGTCCGCCGCCCGCCGCCCGTTTGAGATCAATCTGCAGTTCGACACTGAGCTGCCCTTTGGGATCGACCGTCACCTGAACCTTGGTCATATTCAGCAGGTGAGCCCGCGCGAGCGCCGGCATCAGCACAGAGGCCGCCAGCAGTGCACACAGCAGCAGCCTTTGCACAGTGCCGGTCACCGGGCCGTACCCAGGCCAAGAGACTTACCAGATGACAGCGTGCGTCTCACCGGTGCTGACGTTCACGAAACCGACCGGGTTGCCCGGATAGGGTGCCACCAGCTGCCACTTCCAAGGCGAAGCGGTCAGGAAGGCAAACCGCAGCCGATCAGGTAAGCCAGGTCCGCCTATCCAGTCCAGCTTGTCCGCTGCGGTGTGTAGTGCTTCGAGTTCCGCAGCGACTTCTTTAACGGGCCTGGGTGTCATCAGGCCGCCGACTTCAAGTTTGACCTTGGCCATCACCTTGCCGTTGTTGACCAGCGCCCAGCCGCCCTGCATTTCATGAATGGTGTTGACTGCCAACGCCATAGCCGCGTCATCGTTTCCGGCCACCCAGATGTTGTGCAGATCATGGGACTGCGAACTCGCCAAGGCAGTGCCCGGCGTACGCGGACCCGTGTTTCGCCAGAACATCTTAGAAATCCGCGACTCGCCACCATAACGATCGACCACAGCCACTTTAGTCAGGCCACGGGCTGTATCGACCACCACCGTGCCGTCGCTCCTGACTGGCAGTGTGTCCTGTATAAAATTAGGCTGAAAATAGAAGGGCTCCATCAAGGCGACGTTAACGGTCTTACGACCAGCCGGCGCCTTGATTACAAAATCCTGAGCCGTGAGCATGCGTTTGATGTTGAGCGTCTTGAGGATCCAGTCCGGGTACTTGATGGCCGGAACTGGCAACAGGTAGTCGCCGCCGCGTGCCGCTAGTCTGCCGTTGGCAAACACACGAGTGATCTTGACTTTATCCGGATCGCTGAGCAGAACGATGTCCGCATAACGGCCAGGGGCCAAAGATCCCACTAAGTGATCAATGTGAAAGTGACGCGCAGTGTTATAGCTGCCCATCTGATAGGCGGTTATGGTCGGTACGCCGGTCTCTATGGCAGTGCGGATGTTGTAATCCATCGAGCCGAGTTGCAGCGTTGCATACACATCCCGGTCATCGGTGGTCACCGATAAATTGGACCAGTCTTTAAGGCCTTGCTTGAGCAGATGTGGAAACAGATCGCGGGCCGTGTCCACACGAACTTCAAGGAAGACGCCACGCCGTAACTTCTCCAGCCCTTCATTCGGCTCTTTGGACTCGTGATCTGACGAAAGCCCTGCGGCGGAAAATGCATTGATAGACGCCGGATCTACTAGGCCGGATCCGTGCCCCTCGATGACGCCGCGTCCATCGGTGGTCGCTTGCATCATCTCCCAGATACGTTGTCTGCCACCCGATTTCGGATCGCTGACGGCAGGCCAGTCCATAACCTCACCCAGTGAGATCACGCGCTTATCGGCAAGCAGAAAATCGCGCATCTCTTTGTAGCCGTAATAGCCACCGCCGTGCTCAAAAATGGTCGGAGGCGTTGCAGAGCCTACTGAGGGGAAAATCTTCAGCGGGCTGCCCTTAGCTTCCGCTTCCAGCCAGAACTGCACATTGTGATTGCCCACGACGTTAGAGATTTCGTGCGAGTCCTCTACAGTCCAGGTGTTGCCGCGCGGTATGACCAACGTGGCTTCATATTCCGGAGTCAGGTAGGTGCTTTCGATGTGCTTGTGGGACTCACCGAACCCGGGCACAGCCCATTCGTTGCGGGCATCTATGACTTGCTTAGCCTTACCGCCCCAACCCCCGGACTTGCCGATCCAGGCTATCCGTTCACCTTTGATGACGATGTCCTGATTCTTCTCCCATTCTGCAGTGACCACATTTAGCACGGTCGCGCCGCGTAAGAGGATGTCTGCTGGATTGCGACCTAGTGCCACCTGAACAAGATCCTGGCGTAAAAGCGTTTCGCCGCTGAACTTGAACTCAGCGCTGTTTGCGCCAGGACCTGCAATCAGTAGTGCAGCACCGAGTGAGCACAGAAAGACCAGGTGACGCCTCATGCGGCGGCCTGTACGTGCGCATCGAGCAGATTCAGGTAGTACTCGCGGCGCTCCTCGCTGATCCAGGACACCAGGAAACTGTTACGGACCAATTGCACGATTTCATCTATCGTAAGACCGCCGTCATCCAGCAGCGCTTGCAAGTTCTCGTTCATGTAAGCGCGGAAGTAGGCCGGATCATCCGAGTTAACCGTTGCGCGCATGCCCAGCTGCAGCATCTTGCGCAGGTGAGAAGCGGTCAGATCCTGCACGCAGAAGCGGTTGGAGACCGGACAAACGGTCAGGCCCAGTCCACGCTCTGCGATGATTTTGCACAGAGCAGGGTCTTCCAGTGAATTGATGCCGTGATCTATGCGATCGACCTTGATGTCATGCAGGACCTGTCCGATATGTACCAGCGTATTCAGCTGATTCACGTCGCAATGCATGGTGAGTTTCAGGCCCTCTGTACGCGCCAGTGCGAAGACTGCGGCGAATTTGAGCGGCGGGTTGTTCTTTTCATCGGAATCCAGACCCACGCCTATGAGCAGGTGCTTGTAGGGCAGGGCCTCCTTGAGAGTGGCCATGGCCGATTCGGCACTCATGTCACGCAGGAAACACAAGATCAGTTGTGTTTCCATTCCCAGTTCAGACTGCGCCTGTTCTTGTGCCCGACGGATGCCGTCGATGACGGTCTTGAAGGCGACGCCGCGGGAGGTATGAGCCTGCGGGTCAAAGAACAACTCGGCGTAGAGCACATTCTGCGAGCGCGCTTTCTTCAGATAGGCCCAGGTCAGATCAAAGAAATCAGACTCGTCCTGAAGCACATGCATCGCCCGGTAATAAATGGCGAGAAAGCTGGGCAGGTCGTGGAAGTCATAGGCTGCCAGCAGCGCCTCGGGTGTTTCATAGGGTAGATCTATGCCGTTCTTGGCAGCTAAGGCAAAGCTTAAGTCCGGCTCTAGGGTGCCTTCCAGGTGGACGTGCAACTCGGCCTTAGGCATGGCTTGGATAAAGGCGTTCATGGTTCCCCCCAGTTAAAAAATGTGCCGGTACTGGGGCAAAGCAAAAGTAGTGCCAGAAATGTGTTGTCAGCCCGACAGTAGTAGGACGCTGCAGCGACGCTCAATACGTTCCTGAGGGCGAAGACAGCGGACACCCCGGACCGGCAAGCGCCATGTTGGTGCGCTTGCGGTCTGTTTCGGTGCCGTAGGCGGGTTGTGGGCCCTGCTCAGGGCTGCAGGCAGATCTGGTAGCGATTGCACAGGAAGTTGTAGCTTTCCGGCTTTACGTCAGCCAATCCTGCCCAGCCCTTCTTGCGGAACAGCTGCTCGAAAGCAGTGACGCGCTTGTCGTAGTCCACCAGCAGTCGCTGTTTGGTGCGTTCGTCCAGGAATGAGTGGTACAGCGAGTTACGACCTAGTTTGACGATCTCTTCCCAAGACAGATTGAACTCCTTAACCGCAACATAAAACTCATCGGTCATGTTGGAGTCCCACATGCCACGATCGTCGGTCGATAGCGCCACCGGAATGTCGGTTCTCAGATACTCGCCAAACGGATGCTGGGAATAGTCGCTAACGTACTCCAGCAGCAGATTGCTGATGAGGTTGATCTCCACCATGTAGGGACCGTGGCGCATGCGCAGCATGGTTTCAGGGTCAGTGATCAGATTGACGCCATGACCTATGCGCTGTGCGCCGAGCAACAATGTGTCGCGTACGTGGCTGTTGGGTTCATCGACTTCACCGGCATGTATCGACAGATTGATGTCTGGATATTTGTGGCGTAATTCGCGCAGCACCGGTAAAAACCGCAAGGGGTATCCCTTGTCGTTGTCTTCCCGGCCCACCATGTTGACGCCGACATACAGGTCTCGATAGCGGTCTGTTATCGCGTACAGGTTGCGCAGTTGTTGTTCGGCATTGGGCGCAAAGCGCAGCAGTGCGTTTTGGAAGCGCACTTCAACGCCTGTTGCTTTGGCCTGCGGTGAGGCAATAAGAGCCCGAAATATATTGGCAACTTCGTCCGGGCTATAGGGGCTGCCGTCAGCCTTCAGCGCGCCTTCCACGCCTTGTTGGGTTTCCAGATAAACCACGCCCTCTTTTCCGAACGCCTGCATGTTGCGCAACAGGATGTCCGAGATGATGTAGGGGTTCTGCAGTAGCGCGTCGATGCGTTCCCAGATCGCATCAAAGAACTCATCCCGTCCTTCGTACTTTTCATCCAGTCGCATGCTGTTGAGCCAGCCGGTCTTTTCGGCCGGTGTCAGGTCTTGCAAACGCTTGATCTCAGACTTCTCACAGTCCCCCAATTTGGCGTAATTGAAGCCCTGTACGTTCTTGAACAACAGCAGCGACTTGTTGCCGCCGAATTCATTGTGCCCATAGGGGGCGCAGTTGCTTATGCGGGTGCGCGTGTAATAGATGTAGCCTCGTGCTTCCTGGGAAAGGGCTGATTCCCAGAACCATTCCGAGCGCACCGCTCCCGGCAGGTGGTTGTGCAAATCGCCGCCTTTGGGCAGGGCATATAGAAAGCGGTACATCTGGGCCGGCGTCGCCTTGGCTTTGACCTCTTCAAACCACTGCTCTGCGGCGCGCAGTGGCTGGACGATCAGCAGTGATGCAATCAGGGCTGCGGCTGCAGCCTTCCGGTAAATGCGCATGAGAGGGTCCTTCGGTAGATCGGTCGAGAGCGATGAGTCAGTGGTTTGGGTTCGGGCGGGTGAGCAACTGAACGGCCAGTCCTTCCAGGCGAGCGCTATCGATACCAAGCACAATGCGTACCAACTGCTCGCCCAGTCCCGGCGCTTCGTCTTTTGACCAACTCAGGGTGTTGCCATAGCTGCCGGTAAAACTGGTGTCCACATCAACCTTCAGCAACTGGCTATGGGTGACGATCGCCGGGTCCAGCCACACGGCCACCGCCAGTTCATCCCACATGGGGTAGGGCTCTCCGAACTCAGCGATGTAGGCGGCAAAACGGGCGGGGCCTTGCGCGACCTGTTGCAGCAGGTCTGTGCGGAACAGTGTGCGGGTTGTCGGGTCGACCGGGACCTGCGTGATGTGACGCCACGGCTCGTGTAAGACCAGCGATGCGGCTTCCGGATCCCAACGGAAATTGAATTCTCTCCGCGGTGCGTTGGCATATTCCGCAGCGAAGGCATTGGTTGAGGCTTGCGGATTAAAACTGCCTCCCATAAGGACAAGTTCTTTTGCATTGGCCGCGAAGTGCGGATCGATGCGGGCAGCCAAGGCAATATTCGTAAGCGGGCCTGCCGCGATCAGGGTGACTTCACCGGGGTAGCGGCGCACTTGCTGAACCAGAAACTCAGCGGCTGACAGACTCAATGCTTTGAGTTGCGGCTCCCCTGCCGGCGTGGGGGGCACCAGGTAGGGGTCATTCGGATGAGGAGTGCGGCGGTTCACTCCCTGATCGGGCCATTGCTCGGTCCAGGCGCCTTTGTAATAGAGCTTTCCGTAAAGACTTTCCCAAGCCTTGCTACGGGCGGGGTTGTTGATCAGCGGCAGCACAGCGCCAGGGACGACCGGCACCTGTGGATAGCCGGAGATCTCTAACAGACGCAGTGTTTGTTTGACTTCCTCATCACGCCAGCCATCGCCACTGGTGATCGTGATGCCCAGCACTTGTACTTCACTGGCTTGCAACAGCATCAGGATGGCTTGCATGTTGGAGCCCGCAGGTCCGAAGGCATCCTGATCGATGATGACCTTGCGCGGGGCCGGTGGTGACGGAGTCTCGGCCGCAGCGCAACTTAGCAGGCAACAGGTCACGCACAGGGCCGCCATCGCCCGGCGCAGGAAGGTGACTCGCAACAGGGATTGCCTCACGTCTGACACGCCAATCGATCGAGAAACTGGCTGAAAACCTGCGCAGCCGTATCGATGTCCTCGCCGGCCAGCGATTCATCCGGATGATGGCTGATGCCACCGTTCCCGCAGCGCACAAACAGCATGGCCATGGGCGTAATGCGCGCCATCATCATCGCGTCGTGTCCGGCACCGCTGGGCAGTGTACGGGCTGCTTGGCCCGTAATCTGATCGATGCTGCCTGCAAGCAACTGACTCAAGCGATCATCACAGGCTACCGCACTGGTCTCCACCACTTTGCGATGTGTGAGCGCCAGGCGCCTGCGGGTCGCGATGTCTTGCAGACGCGCTATCACACGCTCATAGGCGCTGTCTCGTCCTGCATCGTCGTCGGAGCGTATGTCTAGACTGAATTCACAACGACCGGGGATCACATTCATGGCGCCGCCGGGCACCAACAACTGGCCGACCGTCCCCACCAGTCCACTTTGACCACTACAGATTTGCTCAACGGCCAGCACCATTTCGGCGACCCCGGCTGCCGCATCCTGTCGTAGATGCATTGGAACGGTCCCGGCATGGCCTGCCAATCCGGTCACGCTCAGTTGACTGCGCACACTGCCAGCGATGCTGCTGACCACACCTACAGGCCGGTCTTCATTTAATAGTACTGGCCCCTGTTCGATATGCACTTCGATGAAGCCCAACAACTGATCCGGATCGCGGGCAATGCGTCCGATGGCCTGCGGATCGTGGCCCGCAGCGATGATGGCGTCTCGCAGGCTGATGCCTTGCGCATCCACGCTGTCCAGTAGCGCCAGCGGAAAGTCTCCGGTCAGCGCACGGCTGCCGAGAAACGTTGAGCGGAACCGCACGCCTTCTTCTTCAGCAAAGGCGACGATCTGCAGGTGGTAGGGCAGGCGATGCCCCTGCCGCCGTAGACGCGAAACTACCGCAACCGGTAGTAGGATCCCGAGGCGTCCATCGTAGCGGCCGCCATTGATGACCGTGTCATAGTGAGACCCGGTGAGCAGGGTTTTGGCTGATTCGGCTTCGCTGTGCCAGGTGCCGGTGACATTGCCCACCGCGTCGATGTCCACGGTCAGTCCCGCAGCCAGCATATAGTCACGGATACGCAGCGCGGTCGCTTGATGCGCCGGGGTCAGATAGGAGCAGGCCAAGCCTTCCGGCAGGTCGCTGTACTGTGCCAACTCAACGCACTGGGATTGTATTTGGTCTGCAATCGGCTCTGCGACTAAATCGGTCAACCGGAACCACCCGATACGGCAGATCTGTTGCAGTGCCACAGTGCGCTCTTGATCTGCAGCGTTGCCAACCCGCGCCTGCATTTGCGCAATGACAGTGTCCGGGTTGTGACCTTTAACGGCCAGTATGAACGGGAAACGGAATCGCTCGACATAGAGGGCATTGAGTTCACGGATCTGCTCGAACTGTTGTGTCGTGCAGTGGGCCAGGCCGGCATGGCGCTGTTCACTTGTGGACGCAGCGGTCAATTGCCCGCTGACCGCAGCCTTGCCGGCTAGCTCGGGGTGCGCGCAGATCAGCTTCAATTGCAGGTCCGGCGAGGCTGAATGAACTGCGTTTTCCAGGGCAGCATGAAGTGCAGCCAGATTGGCAAAGGGTCTCTGTGCCAGCACGTGGGCGGCCACCCACGGTGAGTGCTCATACAGCGCGCATAGTTGTGCCGTGAATTCGCTGTCAGAGAGCTGGTTGAGTTGAGCCAGTTGCATCATGTCCTGTGACTCTTTCAGTGGGGCTCTGGTGGGCGGCGTGATTGAAACGCCTGACCCTGAATATAAGTCTTGGCGATCACGCGTTCATCGGCCAAGCTGATAAGTACGCCGAGCAGGTCTGAGAGCCGCTGACATTGGCTGGTCCGGCGGCTGAGTAGCGGTGTTGCGTCCAGATCCAGCACCACAAAATCAGCCTCTGAACCGGCGGCCAGGGTTCCGGTGGTCGAGCTGATATCCAAACATTTTGCGGCTCCGAGTGTGATCAGATAGAACGCGCGCAGCGGCGAGAGGTACTGGCCCGTCAGCTTGGCGACTTTGCAGGCTTCATCCAGTGTGCGAATCAGGCTAAAGCTCGTGCCACCACCCACGTCTGTGGCGATGGCAAATCGCTGAC
>CAIVTJ010000042.1 GCA_903908825.1 uncultured Pseudomonadota bacterium
CGCCCGGCGCTGATTGTGAATCAGCACCGAAGTGGGATCCACTACGAATCCTGCATGAGCTGTTGTAAGCCCAGTAATTACTTAGACACCACTGTCATTTATTTGTAACCGGGGCAAAACCCCGGGCATGCGCACATTTTAGGGATTCCCACGGTCACTGCTGCTGTGATTCTCTACATCTGTGTCGAAGCTGCCTAATCCCGCCGATCTGACGCCGGCAGAGCTGAAAGCTCTGGTCGTAGATTTGCTGGGTCGTGTGCGCGATCTGGAGCGGCAGGTGGCGGCGCGCGACGCCGAGATCGCGCGTCTGAAGGGCCTCAAGGGCCGGCCTGACATCAAGCCGAGCGGCATGGAGCAGGCAACCAAGGCCGCGTCCCTCCCAGCAGCGGGGTCGCGCCGCGGCGGCGGCAACAAGACCGCGCGTCGTACCATCCACGAGGAGCGCGTGATCAAGGCTGCAGCCCCGCCCGGCTCGCGCTTCAAGGGCTACCAGAACTTCGTGGTGCAGGATCTGGTGCTGCGCGCGCATGTGCTGCGACTGCGGCGGGAATGCTGGGTGGCGCCGGACGGGCAGCGCATTACAGCGGCGCTGCCGGCGGGGATGACGGGCCATTTCGGGCCCGAACTGCGCCGCTTCGTGCTGGCCCAGCACCATCAGGGCCAGGTCACGGTGGCGCGGCTTCTGGCGCTGCTGCGCGACATCGGCATCGATATTTCCAAGCGCCAGTTGATGCGGCTGCTGATCGCCGGCCAGGACGGCTTCGTCACCGAGGCCCGCGACGTGCTGCGCGCCGGACTGGAAACGGCGCGCTGGATCTCGGTGGACGACACCGGCGCGCGCCATGCCGGCGCGAACGGCGTCTGCACGCAAATCGGCAACCAGGACTTCACCTGGTTCGGCACCACGCAGAGCAAGAGCCGGCTGAACTTCCTGACCCTGCTATCCGCCGGCCATGGCGACTACGTCGTCAACGCCGAGGCACTCGACTATATGCGCGACCGCGGGCTGGCTGGCCCGCAGATCGCACGCCTGACCGACAGCGCGGTGCGGCACTTCGCCTCCGCCGCGGCTTGGACTGCGCATCTGGAGCAGCTTGCAATCCACGGGCTGCAGGGCAGCCTCGCACCCGCGCGCGTCGCCACCGAGGGCGCGCTGTGGGGCAGCATCGCAGCCCACGGCCTGCTGCGCGACGCCGTTATCGTCAGCGACGATGCCGGCCAGTTCGATGTCGGCCGCCACGCGCTATGCTGGGTCCATGCCGAGCGCCTGGTGCATCGGCTCGACACCTTCACCGATCAACAGCGCGCGGCGCAGCAACAACTGCGCAAGCTGATCTGGGAATTCTACGCCGATCTCAAGACCTATCGTGCAGCTCCTTCGCCGCGACGGCGAAGCGAATTGCACGCCCGCTTCGTGCGCATCTTCCGGCGGCGAACCGGATTTGTCGTGCTCGACCGCCTGCTGGCAAGGCTGCTGGGCCGCAAGGCGGAACTGCTCCGCGTGCTCGAGCGGCCCGAGATACCACTGCACACCAATGGCTCCGAGAACGACATCCGCGCATGCGTCATCAAGCGCAAGATCAGCGGCGGGACACAGAGCGAGGCCGGGCGGAATTGCCGCGACACCTTCCTCGGCCTCGCCAAGACCTGTGCCAAGCTCGGTGTCAGTTTCTGGGACTATCTCGGCCACCGCCTGCGCGTCCCAGGCGCATCGATCGTGCCCGACCTCCAAAACCTTGTCAGAACGCGCGCAATAGCCTGATCGCCCGGGGTTTTGCCCCGGTTACAAATTCGTTGGGGGGTCCCTCTTCGGTGCTTATTCACAGCCGGGACGGCGGCAAAGGCCTCGGCCAGCGCCAGCGCCAGCACGCTGCCCAGCGTGTTCAACTTGCGGTCATGCGCGACCGTGATGCGGGCTAAGGGACCGGAGAAATCGTTTGTGATCAATGCATCACATCCCCGCCATTGGGGGAGAGCGTGGCACCGGCATAATTGGCGCCGCCAGGTCCCGCCAGCAGCAA
>CAIVTJ010000043.1 GCA_903908825.1 uncultured Pseudomonadota bacterium
CAGGTGCAGGTCTCCTATGCGCAGGCCGGCTTGGTGTGTTTGTTCATCGAGCAGCGCTATGGCATCGACAAGCTGGTTGCGCTGCTGCAGCAATATCAACGCGACACCACCGTTCCCGCAGCAGTGCAGGCCGCGCTGGGAACCAGCACTGAAGCGTTTGACCTGGAGTTCGCTGCCTTCATGAAGCAGCGCTTTGCAACCTGGGCTGCCGATCCGAAACGGCTGCGGGTGCTGTTGCGTGAGGCGCAGACCGCCTTGAGCAAAAAGGATTGGGAGGCTGCGACCCGCACCGCGCGCGAAGCCGTGCAAGTGCTGCCTGAATCAACCGGTGCGGCCAGCGCGCACCTGCTGCTGGTTGCCGCGCGTTTGGGAGCAGGCGATAAGCCCGGGGCCATCGAGGCCTTGCTGGCGTGGCGTGCCGCAGGCGGCTGGGACCCTGACGCGCAGCGACAATTGGTGCAACTGCTGGCCGAGGCCGGACGCGAAGCCGAAGCCTTGCCGGTCCGTGTGGCCTTGAACCTGGTCGATCCGCTGGCTATCGCCGATCATCAAGCGCTGGGCGAACAATTGCTCAAAGCCGGTCAGCCCGCAGAGGCGCGCCGCGAATACCGGGCTCTGCTGGCATTGCAAACCCAAGATCCGGCCAGCGCTTGGCTCGGGCTGGCGCGTGCTGAAGCCGCGACCGGCAACAGCGCACTGGCGCGTCGTCAGGCACTGCAGTCCTTAGAGATCGCGCCGCACTTTCGTCCTGCACAACACTTCCTGCTCGAACTGCGTGGAGAACCCGCACCATGACCGACCACACCGCCACCGAAGTTGATCCGCGCCAGCTGGTCGATCGCTTTACCCACACGCTTGCCGGCATACGCGGCGAGATACGCAAGCTCATCGTTGGCCAGGACGAAGTGGTCGAGCAGTTGCTGGTCACCTTAATGGTCGGCGGTCATTGCTTGATCACCGGCATGCCAGGCACGGCCAAGACTTTGCTGGTGCGCACACTGGCCACGGCGCTGGGGCTGTCGTTCAAGCGCATACAGTTCACCCCGGATCTGATGCCCACTGACATTACCGGTACCGACATCCTCGAAGAGGACAACGCCACCGGCCACCGCAGCTGGAGCTTTGTGCCCGGTCCGGTGTTCGCGCAGGTGCTGCTGGCCGATGAGATCAACCGCACGCCGCCCAAAACACAGTCGGCGTTACTCGAAGCCATGCAAGAGCGCTCGGTCACGGTGCGCGGCAACACGCGCACCCTCGAGGCCCCCTTCTTTGTGCTGGCCACACAGAACCCCATCGAGCTGGAAGGCACCTATCCCTTGCCCGAGGCGCAGTTAGACCGCTTCCTGTTCAACGTATTGCTCGACTATCTCGGTGCTGATCAAGAGTTGGCCGTGATGCAGGCCAACACCTCACGCGTCGATGAGCCGCAAGTCATCGCGTGCACCACCGCCGCAGACATCTTGCAGTTCCAGTGGCTGGTGCGGCAGGTGCCCTTGGCCGACGACATTGCCCGTAAGACAGTCCAACTGGTTCGCGCTACGCGGCCCTCCGATGCACAGGCCTCAGAGCTGGTACGCAAGTACGTGCGCTATGGCGCCAGCTTGCGCGCGACGCAGTTTCTGGCGCTGGCCGCCAAGGCGCGAGCCTTGATGCAGGGGCGCTATCACGTCACCACCGACGACTTACGCGCGCTGGCAATGCCGGTGCTGCGCCATCGCGTGCTCACCAATTATCAGGCTGAGTCCGATGGCCTGAGCACCGATGATGTGCTGCGCCAGATCATCGACAGCGTGCTGCCGGCTTGATGATATGAGTGCTGCGGTCCGCAACAACTTGCTGCTGCCTTCGGCCCTGGCGGCCTTGGGTACGCTCGAGCTTGTGGCGCGCAGCGCGGTCGAAGGATTTTTTCATGGCCTGCATCGCTCGCGGCGTTTTGGCTTCAGCCAGGAGTTTGCCGAGTACCGCGCCTATGCCGAAGGCGATGATCCGCGCCATGTCGACTGGAACGTCTATGCACGCACCGATCGCACTTATATCCGTCGTTATGAAGGTGAGACCAACACGCGCTTGCTGGTGGCCTTGGATGCCAGTGCCTCGATGGGCTATGGCTCCGGGCCGGTCACCAAGTTGCGCTATGCGCAGTTTCTGGCGGCAGCCTTGGGTTATATGGCCACGCAGCAGCACGACCCGGTGGGCTTGATGGTGTTTGACCGGCAACTGCGCAGTTGGCTGCCGCCCAGCAGTCGCGCCGGTAGCCTGGGCGCTTTGTTGCATGCGCTCGATGCCGTACAGCCGGGCGAGTCCACCGATATCCAGACGGCCTTGCAACCGCTGGCCGGTCACTACAGCCAACGCGGTCTGGTCGCGTTGATCTCTGACCTGTACTGCGACCCCGAAGCGCTGACCCGTGCCGTACGGCCGCTGGCGCAGCGCGGCCACGATGTCATGGTATTTCAGGTGCTCGATCGCCAGGAGATGCAACCTGATTGGACAGAGTCGGTCATGTTGCAAGACCTAGAGTCCGGCGAGCAGCGCGAGGTGTCGCCCGATTACCTGAGTAAAGTCTATCCGGCGCGCTTGCAGGCTCACCTGGAGTCCTTGCGTGCTGCAGTGGCTGCCACCGGTGCGCAGCACACAGTGGTGGTCACCGATGAACGCCTCGATCAGGCTTTGCGCCGCTATTTGCAACTGCGACAGAGGCGCGGCTAAACCATGTGGCTCGCACCTGCCTTTCTGCTGGGCTTGCTAGGCATGGGTTTGCCGCTGTGGCTGCATCGTTTTGCGCGCCGTACCGATGAGCGCAGGCCGTTTGCTTCGCTGATGCTCATCGAGGCCGGCGAGGTGCGTCGCAGCCGCCGGCAGCAACTGCGCTACTGGTTGTTGCTGGCCTTGCGACTGGCTTTGCTGATCTTGCTGGTGCTGGCGCTGGCCGGTCCGCAATGGCCACGCAAGGCTGATGCCGGTGCGCAGGCCGATGCGCGTCTGCATCTGCTGGTGCTCGATACGTCGCTGTCTATGCAGCGCGCCGGAGTTTGGGCGCAGGCACAGCAACAGGCTGGCTCCGTACTCGATAGTCTTCAGGGTGGCGATCGCGTGTTGCTCGCCGCCGCCGATCATCAAGTGCGGGTCTTACAGCCTGCTGTGTTCAGCAATGAGGCCGGTGCCCTGCGCGCCAGCTTGCGCGATCTGCAGCCGGGCCAGTCGCGCCTGGATTACGGCAACCTGATGGGCGCGGCAGCGTCCTTGTCTGAAGGCTCAGGCCAGCCTGTCGTGTTGCATGTGATCACCGACATGCAGGCCTCGGGCAGTCCTTTGCATCTGGCTGACCTGCAGCCGCCGCAGGGCATGACGCTGGATCTCATCGATGCCGGTGGTACGCAGGCGGCCAACCAGCGCGTCGACGCGGTGGAGTGGTCGGCCACAGCAGCCAACACCGTCGATGTGACGGTCGGCGGTGATCTGCCGCTGGGCAAGCCACGCGAACTGCGTCTGTTTATTGACGGCGTTGAGCGGGGCCGCAAGCCGCTTGATCCAACCCGCGCCGCACCCTATGTCGAGCACTTTACGGTTGCTGACTCAGGTGAGGGTGAGCACCGGGCCAGCGCTGTGCTGTCGGCGGG
>CAIVTJ010000044.1 GCA_903908825.1 uncultured Pseudomonadota bacterium
CCTGCCAAACCTGCCCTCCACGCGCGATTACCCACTGTGAAATTCCGCTATCGGTCAGAACAGCCAGAGTGCCTAACGTGGCATTTGCGATCGTGTAGTAAGCGTATTGGTCTTCCGCCAGCAGGCGGATGACGAGGATGCCTGTGGCAAACATCAACAGCTGCAGCACACCTTGCAGCACAGCTGTTGTCAGCAACTGCTTAACTTGTATAAGACGTTCGGGCCCCAACAGCCTAATCACAGACTTGGGTTCAACGGCTTTCTGAACACAACTCCCACTTGTATAAGTAGCTTTCGCTGGGCACGTATCGGCAGCATCTGGGTCAGCAGTTCGATCTGCCTGACGCAATTGCCAGGGAGAACAGACAGCAACAAAGCCGTCTTGAGGTGCCCATTGGTCAGCGGGTTGACGAAATAGCAGCTGTGCTCGATCTGCAGGCCCCATTGCTTCGCAAAACGGGTAATCTCATCGGGATACAACAGAAATATATGTCCGTCTGCATCGGGCTTGAACTGGCCGCTCTCATACACCGACGGATCCGGACAGTCTGAAAACCGTGGCAATTTGTTGCCCAGATAGCCGCCATTGGGCGTGGTCATGACGATGGCTCCACCGGGCTTTACTAGACCAGCTACCTTAGCCAGGAACTGGTCCGGGTGCGCCACGTGCTCAATGACTTCGGTAATCAGCACGGCGTCAAACAGCTGTTCAAATTGCAGCTCAAAGGCATTGCCGGCGGCATAACTGACCCGACCGCTCTCGTGCTTAAGCTGGACATAATTAACCAGGTCAGCCCTCAGGTCATTCCAGGTCACGTCGTAGCCGGCTTCTGCCAATGCCAGCGAGAAGTTTCCTTGGGCAGCCGCGATGTCCAGGACTCGGGCCCCTTCGGCCACCGCCTTTTGCACCATGAGCAGGGTCTGCCTTCTGCGTTCTGAATAGGCATAGGCATAGCCACGATTACGGATCTGGCCATAGACCTCTTCGCAATCGAAGGCATAAGCGCTGTGCCAAGCCTGTGGCCATTCGGCTGTGGGTACGACGTGCTTCATGAAGCGACTACAAGAGAATATTTAGTGGGCAATATCCGCGCTATTGATGACTCTATCGTGAAATACATACCCTTGCCATGAACCGCAGCCAAGCTCTAGGCTGGCTGCCTTGAATCAATACCGAATTGGATATGAAGCCCTCGCGACGTAATTTCGTGCTGTCCGGCGGAGCTCTGCTGCTCACAGGCTGCGGCGCTGGAGGCTCAGGCTCCACGTCGGCCCCGATACTCACGCCAACGCCAACGCCAACGCCGACCCTGCCACCTACGCTCAGTGCTGAAATGACTGCGTTGCGTGCTTTTGTATCTGCCAACAGCAGTCTGGCGGCAGAGCTGCCCACCCTGGCCAGCAGTGAAGTGAGCGTCAGCTGGTCCAGCGCACTTTCATGGAACACGGCCAACGTCTCGCTTTCATCCGGTTTTAACGTTGCGGTAACGGACGTGCGGATCAGCCGGACTCTACCCAATCAGACTGCAGCAAATTTGCCCGGGTACCCGACGGCTAACGGTCTACCCTGCCCGCGTGTTGACCGCAGCTACACCTGTAAAGGTCAAATGCTGGGTGTCGGGTCGGTACAGTGGCTGCGTTTTCGGACCGACGCCCCGGTCTTTGAGATTGTCGGCTGTCTGCCTGATGGCGCATACACTGCGCAGACGCTATTGATCGACGGCAAGCTCGTTCCGGCGAGATTGCTACCCAGCTGCCGCAACGGTTCGCGCGGTGGCTACAACTTTGGCGCGATCAAGATTGCCTTCGGTTCGCGTCAGATGCGCGAGATCTGGATCGAGACTGGCCTGTCCGTGGCCTATCTGAGATTTAACAATGACGATCTGGTCGAAAACCCAAACGACTTGTCGGAGCCACAGATCACGGCAGTCGGTGACTCCTATCTGCAAACTCTTTCAGCCAACTTTGCGAATGGCGGCGCCATCGCCCTTGAAGTCGGTTTGCGGCTGGGTCTAAAGCGCATTGCCACCGACGCTATTGGCGGCACCGGCTATTGGAACTCCGGTACGGGCTTGGGCAATCTTAACGACCGTTTGCCAGGACACTCTAAAGATAATTCCAACATTTATCTGGTGATGTC
>CAIVTJ010000045.1 GCA_903908825.1 uncultured Pseudomonadota bacterium
CCCACAGCACCTGCTCGCCACCGTCTGCACGGCTGGCAAAGCGCACCGGCAATTGCGCGGCCAACGCGGCGTGGCCGGATACATCGTCAGTTGCCAGCCCTTGCCGCTGGCCCGCCCAAGCCACAACCCGGTAGAGCGCACCACTGTCGAGCAGATGCCAGCCCAGCGCCGTCGCCACCCGCCGGCTGACCGTCCCCTTGCCGGAGCCACCAGGGCCGTCGATGGCCAGCACGGGCACAGTGGGGCTCATGCGCTGCGCACGTTCAATCCGGCAGCCGCAGCCACCTGCAGGAAGTCGGGAAAAGAAGTGGCGACGTTTTCGACATCGTCGATCACGATCTCGCCGTCACTGAACAGGCTGGCCACCGCAAAGGCCATGGCGATGCGGTGGTCACCGTGACTGTCGATATGGCCGGCAGCAAACCGTTGGCCGCCTTGAATGCGGATGCCATCGGGCAGCAGTTCATTGACGATGCCCAGCCGCGTCAGCCCCTCGGCCATCACCGCCAAGCGATCACTTTCTTTGACGCGCAGCTCTTCGGCCCCGGTGACCAGCGTCTCGCCGCGCGCGCACGCCGCAGCGATGAACAGCACCGGAAACTCATCAATGGCCAGCGGCACCAGCGCCTCGGGCACATGGATGCCCTGCAACTGCGACGCGCGCACAGCAATATCGGCCGTGGGTTCAGCGCCCGCGCCGGAGCGCTCGTGCACGCGCACGTCGGCACCCATCAGACGCAGGATGTCGAGCAAACCCGTGCGCGTGGGGTTAATGCCGACATTCTCGATGACAAATTCGCTGCCGCCTGCCAAAGCCCCGGCCACCAGGAAAAAGGCGGCTGACGAAAAATCGCCCGGAACATTGACCGGCGCCGCCGTGAGCTTTTGCCCGCCGGCCAGCCACACGCTGCCCTGATCGCGACCGATCCGCACGCCGAAATCCTGAAACATGCGCTCGGTGTGATCACGTGTCGGCGCGGGCTCGCTGACACGCGTCGTGCCCTCTGCATACAGACCCGCCAACAAAATGGCCGATTTAACCTGAGCGCTGGCCATGGGCAGCGCATAGTCGATGCCCTGCAATCGCGTCCCGGGCGTGATGCGTACCGGCGGCTTGCCATCGGCTGTCTCGATCTGTGCGCCCATCAGACGCAGCGGCTTAGCCACCCGCTCCATCGGACGGCGGCGCAGCGACTCATCGCCGGTCAGCGTGCTGGCAAAGCCTTGGCCACTGAGCAGACCCATAAACAAGCGTATGGCGGTCCCGGCATTACCCATATCTAGAGCTTGCCCGGGCGCCGACAGGCCGCGCTCGCCGACGCCATGCACCCGCAGTTGCGTAGCCGAGAGCTGCTCGACCTGCACGCCCATCAACTGCTGGGCGCGCAGCGTGGCCAGGCAATCGGCGCTGGCCAGAAAACCCTGCACCTCAGTCACGCCGCTAGCGATGCCACCGAGCATCACGGATCGATGCGAGATGGACTTATCGCCGGGAACCCGGATGCTGCCGTTGACCCGGCTGACCGGTGCGGCGATGAATCGCTGTGTCATGTGTTATCTCTTCCGGCCGGACACGGGTCAGGCCAAGCACTGGCGCAAAGCGTCTATCAGGCGCTGATTTTGTCCTGCGGTACCGATGGTGATGCGTACACAGCGCGGCAAGCCATAGCCACCGACCGGGCGCACGATGACGCCATGACGCAATAAACCCTCATAGACCTGCTGGCCGCTCAAGCCGCCTGCACTGACATCCGCCAGCACAAAGTTGCCGGCCGAAGGAAACAGCCGCACGCCCAGCGCCGGCAAAGCCTCTTGGAACTGCGCCAGGCCGGCTTCCACCAGCGCCACGGCGCGCGCGGCCTGCTGCGCATCGTTCAAGGCCGCGGCAGCAGCCGCCAACGCCGGGATGGTTACATTGAACGGCGCCCGGACCCGGTTGAGGATGTTGGCCACCTCCGGGTGCGACAACGCATAGCCGACACGCAAACCCGCCAGCGCGTGCGCTTTGGAGAAAGTGCGCAGCACCACAAGGTTAGGGTGCCGGCTCAGCAATGTGCTGCCATCGGTGCAACCCATGCGCTGCGCATATTCGAAATACGCCTCGTCCAGCACGACCAGCGTGGTGTCCGGCACCGCATCCAGAAAGCGACGCAGCGCCGCGTCATCGACCCAACTACCGGTGGGGTTATTGGGATTAGCAATGAACACCAGCCGCGTTTCGGCATCGATAGCGGCCAACATGGCCTGCAGGTCATGGCCGTTGGGCATGGCCGAATCGACCGGCAGCGCTGCAGTGATCTTGGCCGCAGCACCTGTGGCCTGCACCACCAGTCCATAGATGGCAAAGGCATATTGCGAGATGACTGCGTTGCGGCTGCCATCGAGAAAGGCTTCGGCCAACAGGACGAGTAGATCGTTAGAACCATTACCCAGCGTGATCTGCGCGGCAGACACCCCGTGATGACGCGCCAAGGCCTCCTTGAGGTCAAAGCCGTTGCCATCCGGATAGAGCAAGGTATCGGCCAGCGACGCTTGTGCCGCCGCCAGAGCCAGCGGGCTGGGACCCAACGGGTTTTCGTTGGAGGCCAGCTTGATGATTTCGGTCACCCCCAGTTCGCGGGTGAGTTCGCTGATGGGCTTGCCTATAACGTAGGGCGAGATGCCCTGCACGGCCGGCACAGCCAGCGAGCCAGGGCCAGCCCCAGTCGACATGTCGCGCCCCATTAGAGTATGGCTCTCGGGTAAGAGCCGACGATGCGGAACAAGGCGGCCCGTTCACGCAGGCCGTCTAAGGCTGCCGCCACACCGGCGTCTTCGGCGTGACCGACCAGATCGATGAAGAACACGTAGTGCCACTTGCGCTTGCGCGAGGGCCGCGACTCGATACGCGTCATGCTGACGCCATGCACGGCCAGAGGCTCCAGTAAACGCAGCAGCGCGCCTGCACCCTCATCAGCCGGCGACACCATGATGGTCGTGCGGTCATCGCCACTGGGACGCAGCAACTGCCTGCCGAGAACCAGAAAGCGCGTGGTGTTGTCGGCACTGTCTTCGATACGCGGCGCCAGGATGCCCAAACCATAAATCTCGGCAGCGGTCTCGCCGGCAATAGCAGCCGTGCCCTGCTCATCACGCGCGCGACGCGCCCCTTCTGCGTTGCTGCTGACGGCAATACGCTCGACCTCGGGCAGGTGTTCATCCAGCCAGCCACGACATTGACCCAGCGCCTGCGCATGGGCGCAGATGCGTTGCACCTTGGCCAAGTCCTGCATGCGCCCGATCAGAAAATGATGGATGCGCAATTCCACCTCACCGCAGATGTGCAGCGAGGTATGCAAAAACCGGTCGAGCGTGTTGTTAACCGTGCCTTCGGTGGAGTTCTCGATGGGCACAACGCCAAAGTCAGCCGTTCCGGCCTGCACCTCGACAAACACGTCGTCTATGGCAGGCAGCGGCAAGGCACGCACCGAATGTCCGAAATGCTTGAGCACGGCGGCTTGCGTGAAGGTGCCCTCGGGTCCCAGAAACGCAATCTTCAGCGGTTGTTCCTGAGCCAGACAGGCAGACATGATCTCGCGGAACAGACGCAGGATTTCATCGTCACGCAAGGGCCCGTGATTGCGCTCAAGCGCCATGCGCAGCACCTGCGCCTCACGCTCGGGCCGGTAAAAATCTACGGTGTGGCCGTCTTTGTGTTTGGACAGGCCAACCTGTTGCGCCAACCGTGCACGGTCGTTGATGAGCTGATGGATCTGTGCATCGACCGCATCAATCTGTTGGCGTATGCCCTGCAGCAGCGGCTCTTTGCCACCGGGCGCTGGCGGATCGGAAGGTGGGTTGGTCGCGGCCATGAGGGTAGTGCTCCGCCTAAGCGGAAGGCACTTGTCCTTCTGCGCTGACCACCGCTGCAGCGTCGGCGAGTGGCTCTTCGATGAGCTGCTCCACGCGCACCACGCCGACCAGCCGCTCGCCCTGCAGCTTGATCAGCCGCACACCCTGGGTGTTGCGGCCTAGCACCGAGATGGTGTTGACCGGCGTGCGCACCAGTGTGCCGTTGGAGCTGATGAGCATCAGTTCGTGCTCCGGCCCGACTTGCAGCGCAGAGACTAACGGACCGTTGCGGCCACTGGTCTGCAAGGCGATGACGCCCTGCCCGCCACGACCGTGGGTCGGGAACTCGCCCAACTCGGTGAGTTTGCCGTAACCGTTTTCGGAGGCCGTCAGCACCAGACCCTGATCGACCACGATGAGTGCGATCAGTTGCTCGCCCTCGGGAAGACGGATGCCGCGCACACCGGTGGAATTGCGGCCCGTATCGCTGACCTCGGTCTCACTGAACCGGATAGCCTTGCCGCCGCTGCTGAGCAACATGATGTCGCGCTGCCCATCGGTCAGAGCCACATCGACCAAGCTGTCGTCTTCACGCAGATCGACCGCGATGATGCCGCTGGTGCGCCGGTTGGAGAACGCCGTCAGCGAAGTCTTTTTGACTGTGCCGTGGCGCGTGGCCATGAACACAAACTGGTCTTCGGCATAAGCCTTGATGGGCAACACGGCCGTGATCTTCTCGCCATCCTGCAAGGCCAGCAGATTGACGATGGGCTTGCCGCGCGAATTCGAACCCGCCTGCGGCAGCTTGTAGACGTCCAGCCAATAGACCTGGCCGCGCGTTGAGAAACACAACAAGGTGTCATGACTGTGCGCGACGAACAGCTTCTCGATGAAGTCTTCGTCTTTGATGGCCGCTGCCGCACGGCCCACGCCACCGCGGCCCTGTGCGCGATAGTCGGACACCGGCTGCGCCTTGGCATAGCCGCTGTGAGACAAGGTGACCACCATGTCCTGCGGATCGATGAGGTCTTTGTCGGTGACATCGAGCTGGTTGACCTCGATGGTGGTGCGGCGCGCATCACCGAACTGTTCGAGGATTTCCAGCAAGCCGGCGCGTACTTCCTGCGTCAGTCGCTCGGGCCGCGCCAGGATGTCGCACAGGTCGGCGATAACCGACAGCAACTGCTGATACTCGGCGATGATCTTGTCTTGCTCGAGCCCGGTGAGCCGGTTGAGGCGCATCTCGAGGATGGCCTGCGCCTGCGCCTCACTGAGCCGATAACCCTGGGCTTGCAGCCCGTACTCCGCGACCAGCCCAGCAGGCCGGGTGTCGACCGCACCGGCACGCTCGAGCATGGCCGGAACAGCGCCGGCCGGCCACACGCGCGCCAACAAGGCCACACGCGCCTCCTGCGGCGAAGGCGAGGCTTTGATGAGGGCAATGACTTCGTCGATGTTGGCCAGCGCCACCGCCAGACCTTCGAGCAGGTGGGCCCGTTCGCGTGCCTTGCGCAACTCATAAATAGTGCGTCGGGTGATGACTTCGCGGCGGTGACGCAGGAAGGCATCGAGCATCTCGCGCAGCGACATCAGTCGCGGCTGGCCATCTTGCAAGGCCACCATGTTGATGCCGAACACAGTCTCTAGCGGCGTCTGCGTATAAAGGTTGTTGAGCACGATCTCGGCGTTCTCACCGCGCTTGAGCTCGATGACGATGCGCATGCCGTCTTTGTCGGACTCATCACGCAGACCATCTGAGGCGATACCCTCGATGTTCTTGCCGCGCACCAGGTCGGCGATACGCTCGATGAGCCGCGCCTTGTTAACCTGGTAAGGCAGTTCGGTGATGATGATGGCTTGGCGCTTGCCGCCTTCCATATCTTCGATGGTGCAACGGCCGCGGATAGACAGGCGCCCGCGACCGGTGCGATAGGCCGCGACGATTTCCTGAGCACCGTTGATGATGCCGGCGGTCGGAAAATCGGGACCCGGCACATGCTGCATGAGTCCGGCCAGCGTGATGGCCGGATCGTCGATGACGGCCAGCAACGCGTTGATGATCTCGGTCAGGTTGTGCGGCGGTATGTTGGTGGCCATACCGACGGCAATGCCGGAAGCACCATTGACCAGCAGATTAGGCACGCGCGCCGGCAGCACTGCCGGCTCTTGTTCGGACTCGTCATAGTTGGGGACGAAGTCCACGGTCTCTTTGTCGATGTCGGCCAGCAGCTCTTGCGCCAGGCGCGACATGCGCACTTCCGTGTAACGCATGGCCGCAGGCATGTCGCCGTCTACAGAGCCGAAATTGCCCTGACCGTCGACCAGCATGTAGCGCATGGAAAACGGCTGCGCCATACGTACGATGGCGTCATAGACCGCCGAATCGCCGTGCGGATGGTATTTGCCGATGACATCACCGACCACACGCGCGGACTTTTTATAGGGTTTGTTGTAGTCGTTGCCCAGTTCGCGCATGGCGAACAGCACGCGCCGGTGCACGGGCTTGAGCCCGTCACGCACATCTGGCAAGGCACGGCCGACGATGACGCTCATGGCGTAATCGAGATAGGACTGCCGCATCTCGTCTTCGAGGTTGACCGGCAGAATTTCGCGGGCGATTTCCGTCATTGAGCTACAGGCCTGTTAATTGCGGAATGGTAACACAAGCCACTCTATAGACCCTATCCGGGCAACTGCATGTCACCGCCTGCTCAGGCTATACTTGGCGCCGTGAATACGCCCCGCCACGGCAGCTTTGATCCTGCCGAAATCGCCAAGTTTGACGCCCTCGCGGCGCGCTTCTGGGACGAGTCCGCCGATTTCAAGCCGCTACACCGCCTCAACCCGGTGCGCACCGCTTACATTCAAGCCCGCACGCCGCTCGCCGGCCGCCGCGTGCTCGACGTCGGCTGCGGCGGCGGACTGCTGGCCGAGGCGCTGTGCCGACACGGTGCACAGGTCACCGCGGTCGACCGCGCTGCCGGCATGATCGAAGTCGCCCGCCTGCATGCCGCCGAATCCGGTCTGGCCATCGATTACCGTTGTGGCGACGCCGAACAGTTGTTGGCCGATTCGCTGCATTCGTTCGATGTGGTCTGCTGCATGGAAATGCTCGAGCACGTACCCGATCCGGCCGCCATGCTGGCCACGCTGGCGCAGTGGGTCAAACCCGGCGGCGAGCTGTTTGTATCCACCCTCAACCGCAATGCCAAGGCCTTTGCGCTGGCTATCGTCGGTGCCGAATATGTGCTGCGCCTGCTGCCGCGCGGTACGCATGAATACGCCCGCTTCATCAAACCCTCAGAGCTGGCGCGTTGGGCACGTGATGCGCAACTGCAAGTCAGTGACATGGCCGGCATCGCGTACGACCCGCTAGCCGATCGCGCGCGCCTGACTGACGATGTGTCGGTCAACTACCTCGTGCACCTGCACGCAGCCGATTCCCCATGACTAGCAACGCCATCAGCGCTGTGTTGTTTGACTTGGATGGCACACTGGTCGATACGGCGCCCGACATGGTCGCCGCCCTCAACACCCTGCGTACCGAAGAGGGCCTCGAAGACCTGCCCTATGCGCTGGCCCGCGCGCAGGTCTCGCATGGCTCCAGCGGCCTGGTCAGCCTCGCCTTCCCGGCGGCTTCAGGTCCCAGCTTCGAGGCCCTGCGGGCCCGCTTCCTGTCTTTGTACAGCGAGCGTTTGGCGGTGGACACCCAACTGTTTGCCGGTTGCGAGCAAGTGCTGACCACGCTCGAACAACAAGGGCTGCCTTGGGGCATCGTCACCAACAAGCCGGGCTTTCTGGCCGCGCCCCTGCTGCGTGCGCTGCAACTGACTGACCGCGCCGGTTGCATCGTGGCCGGCGATACCTTGCCGCAGCGCAAACCTCATCCCGCTCCTCTACTGCATGCCGCAGAGTTGCTGGGCGTGGCGGCGCCGCACTGCCTTTATGTGGGCGATGCCGAGCGTGACGTGCAATCGGCCCGCAGTGCAGGCATGACCGTGCTGGTGGCCGCTTATGGTTATCTGGACGATGAGGACGACACACTCGCCTGGCAGCCTGATGGCCATGTCGCCACGCCGCTGGACATCCTCACTTGGCTGCATAGGGCCTAAGCCATGCCAGATCCGCGCTTCATCCCTCCCGTCGCAGGCCTGCTGCAAGGCCGCGTCATAGCGGTCACCGGCGCCAGCGACGGCATCGGCCGTGCGGTCGCCATCGCCGCGGCGCAGCACGGCGCACAAGTCATCCTGATCGGCCGCTCGGCCCGCAAACTCGAAGCAGTCCGCAACGCCATCGTCGCTGACCACGGTGAAGTGGCCACCATTGCCGTACTCGACCTCGAAAAAGCCTTGGCCGGCGATTACGACCGCTTGGCCGCGGCCGTGCTCGAACACTACGGACGCTTAGACGGGCTGGTGCACTGCGCGGCCATACTCGGTGCGCTGACGCCCATCGAGCAATATGACGTGCCGCAGTGGTGTCGCGTGTTGCATATCAACGTGACGGCCGCCTTTGTCCTGACGCAGGTGCTGCTGCCGGCGCTGCGTCTGTCAGCTGATGCTTCAGTCATCTTCACCAGCAGCGGTGTCGGCCGCCAAGGGCGCGCCTACTGGGGCGCTTATGCGGTGTCCAAGTTTGCGGTCGAAGGTCTGAGTCAGGTCTTGGCCGCCGAGATGTCGGGCAACACCACAGTGCGCGTCAATGTGCTCAACCCGGGCCCGGTGCGCACGCTGATGCGCCGGCAGGCGTTTCCATCCGAGGATGCTGACGCGCTGACCACACCGCAGGTGGTGGCCGAACAGTATCTGTGGCTGCTGGGCCCCCAAACCCGCGACCTCACCGGTCAGTCAATCGACTGCCAATAAGCTAGTCGGCCACTTCATCGCCGGCAGGCACAGCGACAGCCTGCTCAGCCAGCAACTGCTGCAACTCTTCGCTCTCTAACGGGCGCACTTGGCCGCGTGGCAAATCACGGTCCAGATGCAGCGACCCGAATTGCACGCGCAAGATGCGACTGACCACTGCACCTTGCCGCTCGAACAGCGCCCGCAGGTCGCGCCCGTTCGCACCGATGGCTTGCACCTGATACCAGCGGTTAGCCGCTTCGCCGCCGGACGGCTCGCAGCTGAGCAAGTGCAGCCGCTCACCGCTATCGAGCTCACCAGCCATCGCACCCTCAAGCTGCGAGGATTCCAGTTCGCCGCGCAGACGCAAGCTGAAGCCCATCTCCAGTCCGCGCACGCGCCGCTGCAAGGCGGCCGCCAACACACCATCCGAGGTCATGATCTCTAAACCGCCATCAATACGCGGCATGGGGCTGACTGCGATGTAGCGCTTGCCGCTGCGCGTCGGCAGGCGGTCAATTAAGGCCTGGCGCTCTTCGCCCTCGCGCGGCTCAACCAGACCTTCACCGGGTGAGCGGTGGCACAGGAAGGAGGCACTGCGCACCGTGGAGGCCTGACGCACCAGCCGGCCGTCGAGCTTGACCTGATCGTTACCCGCCGCACGCGTGCCCAGCGTGGCCACGTCGCCATTGATGGTGACCCGGCCTTGGCGTATCCAGTCCTCTGCTTCCCGGCGCGATCCCAAGCCTGCCCGCGCGAGGATTTTCTGGACACGCTCGGGCTCTGGCGCAACAGGCGCAACACGCAGGTTCGGGGGCTTTTTCAGGTGATGTCTTCCGTCAAAGTGTCAGGCATGGGTAAGGCAGGTACAGGCAGATCGACCGCTTCAGCTTGGCCCAGCGGATTAGGCAGCGACAATTGCGGGTCGAGTTCGCTCAAGGCTTTGATGTCCGGCAGGCTGGGCAATTGATCGAGGCTGCGCAGGCCGAAATAGTCTAGAAAGTCCCGCGTCGTACCCAGCAATTCGGGATGACCCGGCAGGTCGCGATGGCCCACCACGCGTATCCAACTGCGCTCTAGCAGCGTTTTGATGATGTTCGGGTTGACGGCCACGCCGCGCACCGCCTCGATTTCGGCGCGGGTGACCGGTTGCCGGTAAGCGATCAGCGCCAGCGTCTCGAGCAAAGCGCGCGAATATTTAGCCGGACGTTCGGGCCACAGGCGCGAGACCTCGGCCGCCAATTCACGGCGCACTTGGATGCGAAAACCGGCGGCGGTTTCCCGCAGTTCGATACCGCGTCCGGCGTATTCCTCGGTCAGTGCGGCCAAGGTGCTGCGCAGCTCATCGGGCGTGGGTCGCGACAGCGCATCAAACACCTGCAACAACTCGTGCACCGTCACGCTGCGGCCTGCAGCCAGCAGTGCCGCCTCAACCAGATTACGGGAATGTTCACTCATCAGGGTCCACCCTCCAGCACAGGATCGATGCCATCCGGCTCGTCCGCGTCTTCATCGTCCTCATCGGCCAAGCTGGCCAGGGCGGCGACTGCTTCAGCCTCGGCCTGCTGCAAAGCGGCCTCAACCGCCGCACCATCGACGTCGATAGACGGCCGGCCGCCCCGCACATGCAGCGGCGCAAACGGTTCGGTCTGCACGATATCGACCAAGCCTTCCCGCACCAACTGCAACATCGCCATGAACGTGACCACCACGCCCATGCGCCCTTCTTCAGGACGGAACAGCGTTTCAAAACCCACAAACTGATCGGGCTGCAACAACGACAGGATGTGCGTCATGCGCTCGCGTACTGAAAGCCGCTCGCGCTGCACATGATGGTGGGCGAACATCTCGGCGCGCAATGCGACTTCGCGAAACGCCAGCAACATCTCGTGCAGCGACACCTCCGGCAGCAGGCGGGTGACGCGCCGTTCATCAAAGGCCGCCGTGGCCAACCAGTGGTCGCGCTCCAGACGCGGCACGGCATCGATGTGTTCGGCTGCGCGCTTAAACCGCTCATATTCCTGCAGCCGCCGCACCAGCTCCGCGCGCGGATCATCTTCGGTGCCTTGCGCCGGATCACTGGCACGCGGCAGCAGCATGCGTGACTTGATCTCGGCCAGCGTGGCCGCCATGACCAGATATTCGCCCGCCAATTCCAACTGCATCTCGCTCATCAATTCGATGTAGCGCGTGTACTGGCGCGTGATCTCAGCGATGGGGATGTCGAGGATGTCGAGGTTCTGCCGGCGGATCAGATACAGCAGCAAATCCAGCGGTCCCTCGAAGGCATCGAGAAACACTTCCAAAGCCTGCGGCGGGATGTACAGATCGCGCGGCATCTCGGTCATGGGCTCACCGAGCACCATGGCGAAAGGCATCTCACCCTGCTCGGGCGAGAGCGGCAGATCAAAGCCTGCAGCCTCGACCTGTGCGGTCAGCGTGGGGGTATTCATGGCGGCGTCAGGTGCATGACCGCACGCACTTCGGCCATGGTCTGACGCGCGGCGGCACGGGCTTTTTCGGCACCGGCCTGCAAGAGTTCGGTGACCTGCTGCGGGTCCTGCTGAAACGGCTGTGCCCGCTGCTGCATCAGGCGGGTTTCGGCGACCACGGCATCGATCAGCGGTTTCTTGCAATCGAGACAACCGATGGCCGCCGAGCGGCAACCGGTCGCGACAGTCTGCTGTGTGGCTGCATCCGAATAGATGCGATGCAGATCCCAGACCGGGCACTTGTCCGGATCACCCGGGTCGGTGCGGCGCGCGCGCGCCGGATCGGTCTGCATGGTGCGCAACTTGCGGGCGACTGAATCGGCATCCTCACGCAGGCCGATGGTGTTGCCGTAAGACTTGGACATCTTGCGGCCATCCAGTCCAGGCACCTTGGGCGTGGGCGTCAGCAACACCTGCGGCTCGGGCAGGATGCTGATCGACAAGCCGTCCACATAGCCCAGCAGACGCCGCGTATCTTCAGCATTGAGCCCTGCGGCCAACACCACGCTGCGTGCCACTTGCCGCGCCTGAGTATCGCCGGACTGCTGCAACTGCCGGCGCGCCTGCGCGTACTGGTCGGCACCCGGGCTGCCCAACAGACGCGCCGACTTTTCGGCTTGTTTGGCAAAGTCCGGCTCGCTACCAAACAGATTGTTGAAGCGGCGGGCGATTTCGCGGGTGATTTCCACGTGCGCCACCTGATCTTCACCGACCGGTACAAACTCGGGCCGGTACAGCAGGATGTCAGCGCTCTGCAGCAACGGGTAACCCAGAAAACCATAGGTCGCCAGGTCGCGATCCTTGAGCTGGGCCTGCTGATCTTTAAAGGTGGGCACGCGCTCCAGCCAACCCAGCGGCGTGACCATCGACAGCAGCAGGTGCAACTCGGCGTGCTCCGGCACCTGCGACTGCACGAACACCGTGGCCACAGCCGGATCGATACCGGCGGCCAGCCAGTCGATGACCATCTCGCGGATGTGCAGTTGCAATTGCGAGGTATCTTCGTAGCCGGTGGTCAGCGCATGCCAATCGGCAACAAAGAAAAACGCCTCATGCGTGTGCTGCAAAGCCACCCAGTTGCGCAAAGCACCGTGGTAGTTGCCCAGATGCAGTTGGCCGGTTGGGCGCATGCCCGACAGCACGCGACCGGTGGGTATAGGTGTATTCATAAGCGGCGCATTATAGGGTCAAGCAAAGGGCGTGATGTCGCCGCGACCGTGGCGGACGATCAGCGGCGGGGAAACTGTCAGATCGATGACCGTAGTGGGCTCTATACCGCAGTGGCCAGCGTCCAATATGGCGCCCAGCTGATCACCCAGCCGGTCGCGGATCTGCTGACCGTCGGTCAGCGGCAATTCATCGCCGGGCAGCAGCAAGGTCGAACTCATCAGCGGCTCACCCAGTTCAGCCAGCAGCATCAACGGCACAGGATGGTCGGGCACCCGGATGCCTATCGTGCGCCGCTTGGGATGCTGCAGCATCTTGGGCGTCTCGCGCGTGGCTTCCAGCAAAAAAGTATAGGCACCGGGGGTACGCGCCTTGAGGATGCGAAACTGCGGCGTGTCGACGCGTGCATAGCGGGCGATCTCACTGAGGTCACGGCAGACCAGCGTGAAATGATGGTTTTTGTCGGCTTGGCGTATCCGCCGCACCCGCTCCAGCGCCTCGCGATCACCCACCCGGCACCCCAGCGCATAGCAGGAATCGGTGGGATAGGCGATCAACTGACCCTCGCGCATGACATCCACAGCCATCCGCACCAGACGGGCTTGCGGATTGCGCGGGTGAATTTCGAGGTACTGCGTCACTAGGCTATGATAATCGCCCGATGGCACTACTGGCGGCCCATTGCCGATGAACGCCCTGCTCGAATTCTCGCCGCTGCTGGCGTTCATGGTGGCTTACTACGTGGGCGGCATCTATGTGGCCACCACGACGTTGATGGTGGCCATGATCGTGGCGCTGGCCGTCCTCTGGGTACGCTCCAGGCGTCTGCCGCGCATGTACCTGCTCAGCACGGTGCTGGTGCTGGTGTTCGGTTCCGCCACGCTCATTCTGCACAGCCCGGTCTTCATTCAATGGAAGCCGACCATCTTCATGTGGCTGGTGGCGGCGGCTTTTCTGCTCAGTGGCTTCTTCGGCACGCAAACCCTGGCGCAGCGGGTGCTGCAACCGGCACTGGGCACCGACATCGTGCCTGCCAAAATCTGGCAACGGGCCAACCTCATGTGGGTGGTGTTCTACGCCGTATCGGGCTTGGCCAACATTGCTGTGGCCCGGCTGTTTTCCGAACAGGTCTGGGTCTATTTCAAGGTCATCGGCCTGACGGTGCTCAGCTTGGCCTTCATCATGGCGCAGGCCTATTGGCTGGCGCGACTGGCTGCGCCCGCACCCGACCCCGAACCGGCGCCTGCCGACGCCGGCGCCACACCCGAATGACTGCCGCTACCGACACGCCGGTGATGCAGGCTCTGCGCACCTGCCTGCAGCAGGCCTTGGCACCGGTCGAACTGACCATCGCCGACGAAAGCGCTGCACATGCCGGTCATGCCGGTGCAGCTTCCGGCGGGCACTATGCGGTGCGCATCGTATCGGCCCGGTTCACCGGTCTGGCCGTCTTGGCCCGGCATCGTCTGGTCTACGATGCGGCCGCCACACTGCTGCAAACCCGCATCCACGCACTGCGCATCGATGCCCGCACACCTGATTCTGTTTCCCCTCTCTCCTGACGCAAGGTAACTGACTGCCATGAACAACAAACTGCTTTGGGCCGGCGCTGCTGGCTTAGTCGTCCTGCTGACCGTTTCCGGCTGCGAGAAGCTCAAGTCCACCTCAGCCACACCGACGACCGGCGCACCGGTAGCGGTCGTCAACGGCAAGTCCATCAGCCGCAATACCTTCGACTATTACGTGCAAGGCGTTACCGGCAAGCCGGCCAGCGAAGCCACCGACGAGCAAAAAGCGCAGCTGCTCGATAACCTGATCCGCGGCGAACTCATCGCCGCCCAAGCCGAGAAGAGCGAAGTCGGTCAGGCCCCCGAGACCCAGGCCGTGCTCGAACTGACACGGTTGAACGCGCTGCAACAAGCAGCCTCAGCGGCCTACCTGAAAGACCGCAAGCCCACCGACGAAGAGATGAAGGCCGAGTACGACCAGCAAATCGCCAGTCTGCCGGCCAGCGAATATCACGCCCGCCACATCCTGGTGGCCAACGAGGATTTCGCCAAAAAGCTCATCGAACAGCTGGACAAGGGCGCCCGCTTCGAGGACCTGGCCAAGAAAGAGTCGATGGACCCGTCCAAGGCCAATGGCGGCGATCTGGGTTGGTTCACGCCTGACCGCATGGTGCCGGCCTTTGCCGCGGCAGTGACCGGTCTCACCAAGGGCGCCTATACCAAGACACCGGTGCAGACGCAGTACGGCTGGCACATCATCCGTCTCGAAGAAACCCGTGCCATGACCCCGCCGAGCTTGGATAGCGTCAAAGATCGCCTGAGCCAGATCGTGGCTGCCAAGAAGTTCAAGGCTTACGCCGACGAACTGGCCAAGACGGCGCACATTGAGAAGAAGCTGTAGGAAAAACCCTACAGAAGATCGGGTGGTTTACCGATAGTCGCCCTGTGACATAAACCACACACTTGATCCTTTAGCGGGTCGCCAGCCGTGCGGCGACCCGACAAAGGATTTGAGCGTGAGCATACCCAGCAGTGATGGCGGCGAGCAGCCTTCCGGCGGCGTCAGCTTAGCAACAGCCCCGATCTTGCATATCCCCGTGGGTACCACGGTTGCTGACGCCCAGCGCTTGCTGATTCTGGCCACGCTCAAGCACTGCGGCAATCACAAGACCATGGCAGCGGCCATGCTCGGCATCAGTCTCAAGACGCTTTACAACCGGCTCAACGCCTATCGGCTGCGCAAGGCTTAAGCCCCTGCGGGCGCTATGCCCAGCAATTGCCGTAGCCCGGCTTCATCCAGCACCGTGATGCCCAACTCTTGGGCTTTGGCCAATTTAGTGCCGGCCTCAGCACCGGCCACCACGGCATGCGTACGCTTGGACACACTGCCCGAGACTTTCGCACCCGCCGCCTCGAGCATCTCTTTGGCCTCATCGCGGCTCAACCCGGGCAAGGTCCCCGTCAGCACATAGGTCTGACCCAACAGCGGCAAGGAAGCCCCTTCCGCCGCCAATCCTTCAGACCAGTGCACACCGGCCTCACGCAGCCGCGCCACGATCTGCACATTGAGCGGGTCATCAAAAAACTGGCGCACATGGGCGGCAACGACCGGTCCGACGTCGGGGGTTTGCTCGATCTGGGCGGCCGTCGCGGTGCTGATTAAATCGAGGCTGCCGAACTGGCGGGCTAAGGCGCCTGCTGTGGCCTCACCGACCTCAGCGATACCCAAGGCATACAGAAATCGCGGCAATGTGGTGGCTTTACTGACGGCTATGGCCGCGCACAGGTTCTGTGCCGACTTCTCGCCCATGCGCGGCAAGCTGGCTAACACAGCCGAATCCAGCTGATAAAGATCGGCAGGGCTGTGCAACAGATCGGCATCGATCAGCTGCGCGATGATGGCATCGCCCAAGCCTTCGATATTGAGCGCACGACGACTGGCATAGTGACGAACAGCTTCATGGCGCTGCGCGCGGCAACGCAAAGCACCGGTGCAACGCGCCACAGCCTGACCTTCACTGCGTTCTACGGGTGAAGCGCACACCGGGCACAGCCCGGGCATGACGACAACTTGCGCAGACTCCGGGCGATGCTCAGGCAAAGCCCTGACCACCTCGGGAATGACATCACCGGCGCGGCGCACGATGACCGCATCGCCAACCCGGATGTCTTTGCGGGCGATCTCATCCATGTTGTGCAAAGTCGCATTGCTGACCGTGGCACCGCCCACCAGCACAGGCTCCAGGCGGGCCACGGGCGTTAAGGCGCCGGTACGCCCGACCTGAAAGTCGACGGCCAGCACCGTGGTCTGCGCCTCTTCAGCCGGAAACTTGTGGGCAATGGCCCAACGCGGCGCACGCGCCACAAAGCCCAGACGCTCTTGCAAGGCCAGCTCATCAACTTTGTAAACCACACCGTCGATTTGATAGGGCAATTGCGGCCGCTGCTGCTGCAGTGTTGCAAAGTAATCCAAGCATCCCTGCAGCCCCAGCACCTGCCGCGCCCACGGTGAGGTGCGCAAGCCCCAGCCTCGCAACGCCGCAAGCGCAGCGCTGTGTGTGGTCAGCTGCGGACCGCCCTCGAGCGCACCCAAGGCGTAAAAACACATCTCCAGCGGACGTGTGGCGGTGATGCGCGGATCCAGTTGCCGCAGGCTGCCGGCTGCGGCATTGCGCGGATTGACGAAGGGTTTGAGCCCGGCCCGCAGTTGCTCCTCATTGAGACGGGCAAAACCGGCTACCGGCATGTAGACCTCACCGCGCGCCTCCAGCAAAGCCGGCGCAGCGCCCGACAGGCTCAGCGGTATGCAGCGCAGCGTGCGGATGTTGGCGGTGATGTCCTCACCTTGCTCACCATCACCGCGCGTGGCGGCGCGCAGCAACTGACCGTCACGATAAATAATGCTGACGGCCAATCCGTCGAGCTTGGGTTCAGCCACATAGTGCACAGCATCTACGTCACCCAAACGCTCACGCACACGCCGGTCAAAGTCTTCGACATCGGCCGCGACCAGAGCATTGTCCAAAGACAACATCGGTGCCGGATGCCGCACTGTGGCAAAGGCTGCAGACGGGGTTGCGCCGACGCGCTGCGTGGGCGATTGCGGTGTCAGCAGTTGAGGGTATTGCGCCTCTAACTGCTGCAGTTCGCGCAGCAACTCATCGAAATCAAAGTCACTGATGCGCGGGTCATCCAGCACATAGTACAGATGACTATGTTGGGCGATCTGTTCACGCAGGGCCTGTACCCGCTGCGCCGCAGCGTCCATCAACTGGCAGCTCCGGAGTCCTCCACGCCTGGGCTCACCAGCGAGCCATGCAACTGCGCGATCTTGGCGTCATCCAGCAACACGCCCTGCTCGTCCTGCACCACACCTGACAAGCGCGCGGCCAACTCATCGGCCAGTGCGACGAGTTCGTCAAACAGCTGCGGGGGTGGCAACGGTGAAGGCAGCACAGCAAAAACGTGTACGCCGCGGAAGGTCTGCCCATCCATCTGCGCCAGATCGAAGCTACCCGGCCGCACCAGATTGGCCGCACTGGCCAGCACGTGACCTTGGGCGTCCGTACGATGGAAGATGTCTTGCGGGCCGATGAACAGCCCGCAGGCCGTCAGCGACAAGCGCAAAACACGCCCGTTGAAGCTCTGGCCTGCTTGCGGTGCAACGCGCAACCACAGGATGCGATCCTGTTGCAAAGGCGGCCACTGCACCGGCGCACCGGCATCGTCGTCATCTGTCCAACTGACCGCCGCAGCATCCGGGCGACCCGGACGATCAACCGCGACCTCGTCAGCGACTTCAAAGCCGCTGCCCCCAACCACGTCATCCAGGTCATCAATCATGACCAGTGGCGGGTCACGACGGCTCAGATCACCATCACGTGTATCGCTGATGTCCAGCGACAGTTCAGGGTCGAGCACCGGCTCTTGCCTGACGGTCAGGGGATCGGGCTGGTCCGCAGCATGCTGCCTGCGTCGCGCCTCAAACAAGGCCAAGCCCACCAGTACCAGTGCCCCGATGCCCAATAAGATCCAGCGCAGTTGATCCATGGTGTTAGGCCGCCGCCGTGTTCAGAGCCGCCAAACGCGCGGCTTCGTCGACATCAACCGTGACTACGCGTGATACGCCTGGTTCGTTCATGGTGATACCCAATAGCTGCGAGGCCAGTTCCATGGTGGTCTTGTTGTGCGTGATAAAGATGAACTGTACGCGCTCTGACATCTCGCGAACGATATCGCAGAAGCGATCGACGTTGCCTTCATCGAGGGGCGCGTCCACTTCATCGAGGATGCAAAACGGTGCCGGGTTCAAGTCGAAGATGGAGAACACCAGCGCCACGGCGGTCAGCGCCTTCTCACCACCCGACAGCTGCGAGATCGAGCTGATGCGCTTGCCGGGCGGACGCGCCATCACAGCCACACCGGCCGTCAGGATGTCATCACCGACCATTTCAAGGTAGGCATGACCACCGCCGAAGAGGCGCGGGAACTTATCTTTGAGCCCGGTGTTGATACGGTTGAAAGTGTCTTCGAAGCGCGTACGGGTTTCTTTGTCGATGCGGCGCATGGCTTGCTCCAGCGTATCAAGCGCATCGGTCAGGTCTTTGAACTGCGCATCCAGATAAGTCTTGCGCTCGTTCTGCTCACGCAGCTCATCGATAGCGGCCAGGTTGACCTGCCCCAGCTTCAGCAAGTCTGTTTGCACGGCAGCGATGCGATCTTCCCACTGCAAAGCGTCGCCATCGGCGGGCACGGCCTCCATGACCTCTTCCAGGTCAAAGCGCAGCGCCGCAAACTGCTCGGCCAAGGACTCGCGACGCAATCGTGATTCCTGTACGCTCAATCGCGCTGACTCAAGCGCGCTGCGCGCTGCTTGCACGCGCTGCTCGGCTTGCAGCCTGCGCTCATCGAGTTCGCGCAGCTGTGCTTCGGCCGCTTCCAAGGAACGACGTGCTGCGGCCAACTCGGTTTCTGTCTCTAAGCGCCGCGCCAAGGCTTCATTCAGGTGCTGCTCCAGTTGCTCCAGCGGCTGATTGCCGGACAGCAGTTCCTGTTCGAGCTGCAACTGACGCTGCGCCACCTGCGTCTGCTGTTCCTGCATACGTAGCAGCGCTTGATCCATCGACTGCGCGGTAGAGCGCCGGCCTTCCAGTTGGATCAGCAGCTCCCGTGCCCGCGCCTGCGCCGCTTGTGCGCGCTGCCGCGCCTCGTGCGCAGCCGTGCGTCGCTCCTGACGTTCAGCCTCCATCTCATGACGTTTGGCATCGAGCCGTTCGAGTTCGCTGCTGGCGGCATCAAAAGCAGCCCGCGAGCGGGCCAGAGCCAGCTGTGCCTTGTCTTGTTCGACCCGCACCTCGGCCGCTTCGTTGGCTATGCGCTCACGCCGCAGATCGGCTTGCTGGCTGCGCGCCCGGCCAGCCTCGAGTTGGCCACGCGCCTCGGAATGCGCGCGGTAGGCCGCCTGAATAGCCGACTGCATCGCATCGCGTTGACGCTCTAGCTCAACGACCTGCGCGCGCAGTTGCAGCACCTGCGCTTCCTGAGCTTTGACCGTGGCCTCGTGTTCGGCCAAGGTCTGGCGCAGCGTTTTGATGCGTTGTTCACGCTCGATGACGCCGGTGTGCACATCAGCGCCACGCACCGCGCGCAGCCAATCGCGACCGACCCATTCACCACTGCGGGTCACGAACGATTCCTGCGGCCCCAAACTGCTGCGCCGCGCCAGGGCATCACCCAACGAGTCAGCAGTGCGGATGCCGACCAGGCGCCGCACGATGGCAGCAGGGCCTTGCACCTGCGCGGCCAGCGACTGCGCATCGCTGCTGGATTCACCGGCACCGCCTTCGATGAGCATCACGTGGCCCTTATCGAAGCGCTCAAGGCTGGCGGCGACAGCATCGAGGGTGTCGATGCACACGGCTTCCAGGTAATCGCCCAGCACGGCCTCCACGCCGCGCTCCCAACCGGCAGACACCGTCAATTGCTCGGCCACGCGGGGACGTCCGGCCAGACCGGAGGCGTTCAACCAACGGCCCGACTCACGGTCGCGATCACCCAGCGCCACCTTCTGTAAGGCCTCCAGTGACATCTGTTCGGCGCGCACCTTCTCGCGCAGCTTACGGGCGGACTCCAGGTTCGCATCCAGCGCATGCTGCTGCTCGCGCAAAGTTTGCAAGGAAGCCAGCGTCGTCTTGAGTGAACCAGCCAACTCATCATTGGCCACACGCGTGGCGGCCTCGCGCTGTTCGAGCACCACCAGCGCAGCCGAGGCATCGGCCGCCAACAACTGCTCGTGCTCTATGGCCAAGCGATCGGCCTGCGTTCCTAAGCGGCGCAACTGTTCTTCAAATTGTTCGATGCGCGTGCGTTCGACCTGCGTGGTCTGGCTGCTGGCACCTAACTCGCGATTGAACTGCTCCCACTGCATTTGCCAGTGCTGCAGGGCCTCATCCAATTGCGCCAACTCCACGCCACGGGCCTGCTCTGCGGCCTGCGCCTGCTCGGCTCCGGGCGCAAGCTGCGCGATCTCCCCGTGCAGGTTGGACAACGAAGCCTGATCGCGACTGATCTGCTGCGAGAGTTCGGCCAGCATGGCGGTGGCGCGTGCCAATTCACCGCGGCGACGCTCGCGCAGTTCACGCGCGTGCGCCAGCGACTGCTCTGTACGCGAGACATCAGCGCCCTGCTCATAGGCACGGGCTTGGATGACAGCCAGTCGTTCGCTCTCGCCAGATTGATATTCGCGCTGTTTTTCGACGGCTGCTTCGGCACTGCGCTGCTCTGCCAGCGACTGCTGCAGGCTGAGGTCACAGTCACGCAATGCCCGGTCGTTGACGGCCGCGCCACTGTCAATGTCGCGTATGCGCAAGGCCAGCAGTTCGGCGCCTAAACGCCGCTCTTCATTCTTGAGGTCCTGATATTTACGCGCGCTGACGGCCTGACGCTGCAAGTGACGGATCTGCTTTTCGACCTCATCACGGACATCCTGCAGACGCTCGAGGTTCTCGCGCGTGTCACTGACGCGCGCTTCGGTTTCGCGCCGCCGCTCTTTGTAACGGGATATGCCAGCGGCCTCTTCCACAAAGGCACGCATGTCTTCACTGCGCGCCTCGATAACGCGCGAGATCATGCCTTGTTCGATGATGGCGTAACTGCGGGCACCCAGACCCGTCCCCAGGAACAAGGTGGTGATGTCCTTGCGACGGCAACGCGCGCCATTGATGAAGTAGCCCGAGTTGCCATCGCGCGCGACCACGCGCTTGAGCGATATCTCGTTGTAGCTGGCGTAAGCGCCGGTGACTTTGCCATCGCTGTTGTCGAACAGCAGTTCGACCGATGCCGTGCCCACCTGCTTGCGTGCATTGGAGCCGTTGAAGATGACGTCAGTCATGGTCTCGCCGCGCAACTGCCGCGCCGACAACTCGCCCATGACCCAGCGGACGGCGTCGATGACATTGGACTTGCCGCAGCCGTTCGGGCCGACCACGCCGGTCAGGTTGGACGGAAAACTGACTGTGGTCGGATCAACAAATGATTTGAATCCGGCCAGCTTGACCTTGGTAAGTCGCATCGGGAGGAGATTTCCATTGGCACGCGCACAAGGGCGGATCGCTAGTGTAAATTACCGCCCCAATCATGAGTACCAAACCTTCAACTTCGTTGGGAACCTTTCCCAACCCCGCCCCGCAGCGCGACTACACCATCCGCATGACCATGCCGGAGTTCACCTGCCTGTGCCCCATGACCGGCCAGCCGGACTTTGCCACGCTCAAGCTCGAGTACGTGCCCGACCAGCTGTGTCTGGAGCTCAAGGCGCTCAAGCTCTACATCTGGTCATTCCGCGATCGCGGCTGCTACCACGAGGCCGTGACCAACGAAATCATCGCCAACATGGTGGCCACCATCTCGCCGCGTTTCCTGCGGCTGACGGCCGAGTTTCTGGTCCGCGGCGGTATTTACACGACCATCGTGGCCGAGCACCGGGCCTCCGGCTGGACTGCGGCCTCCGTCGTTCAATTGCCCTGAACGGAAGCTGTACAGTCCCGGTCACACCGGTATAATCGCGCGTCCTGCATCACAGGCTGATGTTAAAGGAGCGCGAAATGGCGGCGAAACGACCCGTGGCCAAAAGTGCCAAAGCACACAAACCGGTAGCCGCTGTGGCAGCTGCCGGCAAACGCGCGACAGCCGCCAAGACCACGCCGCCACCTAAATCGCAAACACCCGCCAAATCATCCGCCGCAGTTCTGGATAAAAAGCCCGCAGTGAGCCCGCCCACGAAAAAGTCGGATAAGAAAAAAGCCCCTCCCGAGCAGATTCTGCCGGTTGAGGTCGATCCCGTCGAAGACGCCGATGGCGCTGACGGCCCTGAAAGCCCTGACAGCAACCTGCTCGCTGGACCTCGCAACGTAAAAGCCTACATACCGGCACGTGGCGAGCAGTACATGAACAAGGAGCAGCTCGGTCACTTCCGCACCATCCTGCAGACTTGGAAGCAAGATCTGATGATGGAAGTGGACCGTACCGTCTCGCACATGAAGGACGAAGCGGCCAACTTCCCCGATCCCAACGATCGCGCGACGCAGGAAGAAGAGTTCAGTCTCGAACTGCGCACGCGTGATCGCGAGCGCAAGCTGATCCGCAAGATCGACGAAGCCATCAAGCGCATCGAAGACGGCAGCTACGGCTATTGCCTGGAAACCGGCGAGCACATCGGCATCAAACGCTTGGAAGCCCGACCGGTCGCCACGCTGAGCATCGAGGCCCAAGAGCGCCGTGAACGTCGCGAGAAGCAATACGGCGATAGGGACGACCGCTACCGCTGAGCCTGCCAAGGTCTACCGGGGGCGGTTCGCGCCGTCACCGTCGGGCCGGTTGCACAGCGGTTCACTGCTGGCCGCTCTGGGCAGTTACTTGGATGCCCGCCATCACGGCGGCCGCTGGCTGATCCGCATTGAAGATCTGGACACTCCGCGCAATCTGCCCGGTCTGGCCGGCGATATCTTGCAGACGCTGGCGCGCCTGGGCCTCGAGAGCGACGAAGCGCCGCTATACCAATCCTCCCGCCACGCAGCCTATCAACAGGCCTTGGCGCACTTGCAAGCCGAAGGCTTGACCTATCCCTGTAGTTGTACCCGCAGTCAGGCCGGACCCGGCATCTATGGGGGCCACTGCCGCTCAAGCCCATCGGGGCCGCCTCCTTATGCGCTGCGCCTGCGGCAGGCTGACGAGCGCATCGTGGCCTTTGTCGACCGTTTTGCAGGTCTGCAACAGCAAGCTTGGGTTCAGTTGGGGGACCCCATACTGCGCCGTCGTGACGGGCTGATCGCCTATCAACTGGCGGTGGTGGTCGACGATGACTATCAAGGCATCACTGATATCGTGCGCGGCAGCGATTTACTGGACAGCACTGCGTGGCAACTAGCCCTGATCGATGCGCTGCAACAGCCAGTACCACGCTATGCGCATCTGCCACTGTTGCTGGCAGCCGATGGCAGCAAGCTGTCTAAGAGTCGCAGTGCCGCAGCCGTCGCAGAACAGCCGCCCGCCACCGTGCTGGTCGACACGCTGACCTACCTGCAACAAGAGCCGCCAGCCGAACTGTATCGGGCCAGCGTTAGCGAAATATTAGCTTGGGGTATCGCCCACTGGCAGCCGGAGCGGCTGCGGGGCCTCACGACACTGACAGAAAAAGGCCCGGCTTAAGACTGCCGGGCCTCGGTCAATTAGCCGACGTCAACGCTGCGCATGGACAGGCGCACGCGACCCTGACGGTCGACCTCGAGCACCTTGACGCGCACCAGATCGCCTTCCTTGAGCTTGTCGCCGACGCGCTCAACGCGCTCGTCAGAGATCTGCGAGATGTGCACCAGACCGTCACGACCCGGCAGGATGGTGACGAAGGCACCGAAGTCCATCAGCTTGGCCACACGGCCTTCGTAGATGCGACCCACCTCAACATCGGCGGTGATCAGTTCGATGCGGCGCTGAGCCTCGCGACCCGCCGTACCGTTGACCGATGCGATCTTGACCGTGCCATCGTTTTCGATGTCGATGGTGGTGCCCGTCTCTTCGGTGATCTGACGGATCACTGCGCCGCCCTTGCCGATGACGTCGCGGATCTTTTCCGGGTCGATCTTCAGGGTGATGATCGACGGGGCCCACTCGGACATGTTGGAGCGCGGCTCGGTGATGACCTTGGCCATCTCACCGAGGATGTGCAGACGACCGGCCAATGCCTGATCGAGAGCAACCTTCATGATCTCGGGGGTGATGCCCTCGACCTTGATGTCCATCTGCAGCGCAGTGATGCCCGACGACGTGCCGGCCACCTTGAAGTCCATGTCGCCCAGGTGATCTTCGTCACCCAGGATGTCGGTGATGACCTTGAAGCGCTGGCCCTCGAGCACCAGACCCATGGCCACGCCTGCGACAGGAGCCTTGATGGGCACGCCGGCATCCATCAGCGCGAGGCTGGTGCCGCATACCGAAGCCATAGAGCTCGAGCCGTTGGACTCCAGGATCTCGGACACCACACGGATGACGTAGGGGAAACCTTCCATCTCGGGCAGCACAGCGGCGATGCCGCGGCGGGCCAGGTTGCCGTGACCGATTTCGCGGCGCTTGGGCGAACCGATCATGCCGGTCTCGCCCACCGAGAACGGGGGGAAGTTGTAATGCAGCATGAAGCGTTCGCGACGCTCGCCTTCCAAGGCATCGATGATCTGCGCATCACGGGTGGTGCCCAGCGTGGTGGTGACCAGCGCCTGAGTCTCACCGCGGGTGAACAATGACGAACCGTGGGTACGGGGCAGCACACCGATGCGGATGTTGATGGGGCGCACGGTCTGGTAGTCACGACCGTCGATGCGAGGCTGACCGGTGAGAATGCGGTCACGCACCACATTGCTCTCGAGCTTGTGGATCTGCACCGAGACCAGATCGGCTGCCCAGCGGGCCTTGCCTTCGACCTGCGGCACGGCAGCAGCCACCTCAGCCTTGATCTCTCCGACACGCTTGTAGCGCTGCTGCTTTTCGATGATGCGATAGGCGTCAGCAATCTTTGCCGTCGCGTGCTCGGCCACAAAGGCCAGCAGATCGGCATCTTCGGCGGCAGGCGCCCATTCCCAACGCGGCTTGCCGGTTTCGGCAACCAGCGCCTTGATGGCGCTGATGGCGACTTGCATCTGCTGGTGACCAAACACCACGGCGCCGAGCATGACGTCTTCAGACAGGCTATCGGCTTCGGATTCGACCATGAGCACCGCATCAGCGGTACCGGCAACGATCAACTCCAAGCGCGAGGCCTTCAACTCTTCGCGGCCCGGGTTCAACAGATAGGCACCGTCGCGGTAGCCCACGCGCACGCCACCGATCGGGCCTGCGAAAGGCACGCCCGACAGGGCCAACGCAGCCGAGGCACCGAGCATCGAGGGGATGTCAGCATCGATATCCGGATCGAGCGAGACGACCGTGGCCACGACCTGAACTTCATTGAAGAAGCCGTCGGGGAACAGCGGACGGATCGGGCGGTCGATGAGGCGCGAGGTCAGAGTCTCTTTCTCGCTCGGGCGACCTTCACGACGGAAGAAGCCGCCGGGAATGCGGCCGGCCGCATAAGTCTTTTCCTGGTAATTGACCGTCAGCGGGAAGAAATCCTTACCCGGCTGCGCCTGTTTGCGGGCGACTGCAGTCACCAGAACGACGGTGTGACCCATGGTAACGACCACGGCACCATCGGCTTGGCGGGCCAGCTCGCCGGTCTCGATCGTTACCGTATGCGAACCAAAGGGGAAAGATTGCTTGGCGACGCTCACGCTTTAATAACCTCGGAGATAGTGTTCCAGCGAACTGACAGTGCCGGAAAAAACAAAGGCCGCCCGGTCATGCGTGACAGGGCGGCCTGGATTCGGATCAGCGGCGAAGACCCAGCCGCTCGACCACTTCTTGATATTTCTGCGGCAGAGTCGACTTGAGGTAATCGAGCAGCTTGCGGCGCTGATTGACCATCTTGACGAGGCCCCGGCGGGACGAGTGATCGGCCTTGTGCGCGGTGAAATGGCCGCCGAGTCCGCTGATCCGCTCTGAGAGCAGAGCGATCTGCACTTCAGGGGAACCGGTGTCGGTCGGGTCGCGACGGAACTGTTCGACAATCCCGCTCTTTTTTTCAGTCGATAACGCCATGTAGGGGCCCTTTAGGAAAGCGCGGCATTCTAACCGTAGAGGGCGACACCCTCAAGTCAAATGCGCGGTCAAATCATTGAAAAGTCGGCGAGGCCTCAATAAGCCCCCCTCGGTGAGTTCACCCAAACCCAAAAACAGCCCGTCGGGCGCGTACAAACGTGCCCGACCGGTTTCTCGAACGCCTGACAGTTGCACGGCCTGACCTTGTCGCAACCGGCCGACCGACACCAGCGGCACCGTGATTTGCGGCAACTGCGGCAAGGCGGCATCGGCGCTGAGCAAAGTCACGCTCTGCGGCGCCTCTAACACCTGTTCTAAAGTCACCAAGGGGTGACCCTGGAAAGGCTCGACGTATTCGCGCCGCAAGGCCACCAGATGCGCGCAACTGCCGATCGCACGGGCCATATCCTCGGCCAGCACCCTGATGTAAGTGCCCTTGGAGCATTCAACCCGCCATTGCCAATCGCCGTTGTCGTGCGAGAGCAGTTCTAGCGTTTGCAGCTCGATGGTCCGCGGTGCCCGCTCGACCTCCAATCCTTGACGCGCCAACGCATAGAGGGGTTGGCCATCGCGTTTCAAAGCCGAATACATGGGCGGCACCTGCTGGCTGCTGCCCAGCAGCGATGCTGCGACGGCCAGCAAGCGCGCATGCGCATCGGCCGGCACATCAGCCGTCTCGACGACCGGGCCTTCAGCATCACCGGTAGCCGTACGGGCACCCAGGCGCGCTGTGAACAGATAAGACTTGCGCCCTTCCAGGAGATCGCCAGCGACCTTGGTGGCCTCACCCAGGCACAGCGGCAACATGCCGGTCGCCAACGGATCGAGGCTGCCGGTATGACCGCCCTTGATACGGCCGAAGGCATAGCGGACGCGCTGCAGCGCGGCGTTGGAGGACAGACCTAAGGGCTTGTCCAGCAGCAGGATGCCGCTGGTCACGCCTCGCCCTTGACCGCTGCGGTTATCAGCGCGGTCAGCTTGGCGGCACGCTCGAAGGTTTCGTCGATGACAAACTCCAGACGCGGTGCGTGCCGGAGGCCAACGCGGCGACCCACTTCACCGCGCAAAAACCCGGCTGCCGCAGCCAAACCGGTCAGCATCTCCGGGGGCGCTTTGGCACCACCGAACGCCACCACATGCACCTTGGCTGTACTGAGGTCACGCGCCGCAGTCACCAGAGTGACCGTCAGCGGTCCGATGCGCGGATCTTTGACTTCGCGGCTGAGCAACTCGGCCAGCGTTCGTTGCATTTCGGCTTCGATACGCTGGTGTCTTTGGCTGGGTGCAGACTTGGCCATCAGTACCCGGCTTCAGATCGTGCGCGCGATTTCAACGCGCGAATAGCATTCGATCTGATCACCGGCTTGTACGTCCTGATAGTTCTTAACGCCGATGCCGCACTCAGTGCCGGCACGCACTTCGTTGGCCTCGTCCTTGAACCGGCGCAGGGATTCGAGCGCACCCTCGAAGATGACCACGCTGTTGCGCAGCACGCGGATGGGGTTGTTGCGCTTGACTGTGCCTTCCATGACCAGGCAACCGGCGACCACGCCGAACTTGCTGGAACGGAACACTTCGCGCACCTGTGCCACACCGACGATCTGTTCTTTGATTTCGGGAGCCAGCATGCCGCTCATCACGGCCTTAATGTCGTCGATGGCTTCGTAAATGATGCTGTAGTAGCGAACATCGACGCCGGTCTCTTTGATGGCATCGCGTGCACCGGCATCGGCGCGAACGTTAAAGCCGATGATGCGTGCCTTGGATGACGCAGCCTGCTGTACGTCAGAGGCAGTGATGCCGCCGACGTTCGCGCTGAGCACTTTGATAAGCACTTCATCGGTGGACAGCTTGAGCAGCGCATCGCGTATAGCCTCGGCGCTGCCTTGCACATCGGTCTTGACCAGCACAGGTATGACGCCGGCCTTGGCCTCTTCCATCTGCGAAAAGACATCCTCGATCTTGGCGCTTTGACGGGCTTGGCGCGTATCGCGGAACTTGCCTTGACGATGCAGTGCCACTTCACGGGCCTTGCGATCGCTCTCGACTGCCAGTAGTTCATCACCTGCATTGGGTGCAGCGGTCAAACCCAGCACGACTACCGGCATGGACGGCAGCGCCTTGTCCACAGACTTGCCGTTCTCATCGAACATGGCACGGACGCGGCCGAACTGCTGCCCCGCCAGGATGGGATCGCCGAGCTTGAGCGTACCGCGACGCACCAACACCGTAGCGACCGGTCCGCGTCCCTTTTCAATGCTGGACTCAACCACGATACCCGTGGCCAAACCATCGCGCGGAGCCTTGAGTTCCAGCACTTCGGCTTGCAGCAAGATGGCTTCGAGCAAAGAGTCGATACCGGTACCGACCTTGGCCGACACCTGCACGAACATATTGCTGCCGCCCCAGTCCTCAGAAATCACGTCATATTTGGACAGCTCTGTGCGGATGCGATCGATGTCCGCATCGGGCTTATCGATCTTATTGATGGCCACGACGATGGGCACGTTGGCCGCACGCGCGTGTTCGATGGCTTCGATGGTCTGCGGCATAACGCCGTCGTCCGCTGCTACCACCAGCACCACAACGTCGGTGGCCTTGGCGCCGCGGGCACGCATGGCGGTGAAAGCCGCGTGACCGGGCGTATCGAGGAAAGTGATCATGCCGCGCGGCGTTTCGACGTGATAAGCGCCGATATGCTGTGTGATGCCACCGGCCTCGCCGCTGGCGACCTTGGCGCGACGGATATGATCCAGCAATGAGGTCTTGCCGTGATCGACATGGCCCATGACTGTGACCACAGGCGGACGCGATACGTACTTGTCGGCAGCGCCATCGGCGCCCTGCAGACCTTCTTCGATCTCGTTCTCTTTGACGAGCTTGGCAGTGTGGCCCATCTCTTCAACCACCAGCACCGCAGTGTCCTGGTCGATGGGCTGATTGATGGTCGCCATGATGCCGAGGTTCATCAGAACCTTGATGACCTCGGTCGCCTTGACGGCCATGCGCTGCGCCAACTCAGCAACCGTGATGGTCTCGCCTATAGCGACATCGCGACGCACCGGTGCGGTTGGCATCTCGAAGCCATGCCGCGTATCGCCATCGTTGCCGGACGGACGGCCCCGCATACGCTGGCGCGGCTTTTTCTTAAAGCGGGCGCTGGAATCGACCGAGACATGCAACTCCTGGCGACCATAACGTGTGGCCGGTGCTGAAGGCGCACGTGCAGCGCTGGGCTGCGCAACCGGCGCCTGGGCCGGCGCAGTGCGCTGCCGTTCGGTGCGTTGCTGCTCGGCTGTGCGCTGGGCACGTTGGCGTTCGGCATCGCGCTCGGCCTCTTCCTTAGCCTGCTGTTCCGCTGCGCGCCTGGACTCTTCCTGCACGCGCGAACGGTTTTGCTCTTCTTCGAGCCGCCGGCGGTTTTCGATGTCGATGCGCTCAGCTTCACGGCGCTCGGCAGCGATCCGCTCTTGCTCGAGACGCTCGGCCTCTTCCTGTTCACGGCGCTGCTGTTCGAGCAGTTCCTGCTGCGGCCGCGCCTGCTCCTCCAGCACATCACGCTTGACGTAAGTGCGCTTCACACGCACTTCAACGTTGACAGTGCGCGCCCGCCCCTGCGTGCTGGCCATCTTGATCTCGCTCTGCGTTTTGCGCTTGAGCGTGATCTTGCTGGGTGCTGCAGCTGCGGAATCGCTGCCATGACTGCGACGCAAATGCGCCAGCAACTGGTTCTTGGCCTCATCGTTAATGAGATCGTTCTCACCCGACGCGGGTATGCCGGCCTGCTCCAGTTGGATCAGGAGCCGGTCTACCGGAACCTTCAGGACATCAGCAAATTGTGCAACAGTGACATCAGCCATATTTACTCGCTCTCGAGGCCTATTTCTCGGCCTGGAACCAAATTTCGCGCGCCTTCATGATCAGCACGCCAGCGCGCTGTTCATCGAGTCCGTCAATGCCTTCAAGGTCATCGATGGACTGCTCGGCCAATTGCTCACGGGTACGGATGCCGCGACGGGCCAGATCTAGAGCCAGATCCGGATTCATGCCAGTCAGTGCCAGCAGGTCATCGGCCGGCATAGTCTGTTCGAGGCCCTCTTCGCTGGCGATAGCCTGCGTCAGCAAGACATCACGAGCGCGGTTACGCAGCTCTTTGACCATATCTTCGTCGAACTCAGCGATGGACGACAGCTCGCTGACCGGCACATAGGCCAGCTCTTCGATGGTCGAAAAACCTTCCTGAGCAAGAATGGCAGCGACATCCTCATCGACGTCCAACTGCTTCATGAACATCTGGACCAGCTTGCTGGACTCGGACTCGCTCTTGGCCTCGGCGTCAGACTCGGTCATGACGTTCAGATCCCAACCAGTGAGCTGGCTGGCCAGACGGATGTTCTGGCCGCCGCGGCCGATAGCCTGCGAGAGCTTATCTTCGGCCACAGCGATATCCATGCTGTGTGATTCTTCATCGACGACGATCGACAGCACTTCTGCCGGCGCCATGGCGTTGATGACAAACTGCGCCGGGTTGTCGTCAAACGGGATGATGTCGACGCGCTCGCCGGCAATCTCGTTAGACACCGCCTGCACACGCGAACCGCGCATACCCACGCAGGCGCCCACCGGATCGATACGCGGCTCGTTGCTGCGCACGGCAATCTTGGCGCGCATACCCGGATCACGGGCAGCAGCGAGGATTTGAATAGTGCCCTGACCGACTTCCGGCACTTCGAGCTTGAACAACTCGATGAGGAACTCCGGGCAGGTGCGCGACAAAAACAATTGCGGGCCGCGCGGCTCTGAGCGCACTTCACGCAAGTAAGACTTGACCCGATCCTGAGGCTTGAGGGCTTCGCGCGGGATCATGTCCGAACGCGAGATAAAGCCTTCCGCATTACCACCCAGGTCGACAAAAATGCCGTTGCGATCGACGCGCTTGACCACGCCGCTGATCAGCGAGGCGACTCGGCCTTCATACTGCTCAATGACCTGCGCACGCTCGGCTTCGCGCACCTTTTGCACCATGACCTGTTTGGCCTGCTGCGCTGCGATGCGACCGAACTCCACAGATTCCATGGGCTGCTCGACGAACCCGTCGACCTCCGCATCGGCACTGATGTCCAAGCCGTCTTCCAGACGCACCTCTGCTTCCGGGTTTTGCAACTCGGTCGAGTCGTCGGCAAACACCTTCCAGCGGCGGAACGTTTCGTAATCACCTGTCTTGCGGTTAATGGCAACGCGCACGTCCCAGTCTTCGCCGTGACGCTTGCGTGTGGCAGCCGCCAAGGCCGCCTCCAGCGCGTCAAAGATGATTTCTTTCTCGACGCCCTTTTCGTTAGAAACGGCATCTACGACGATCAGAATTTCTTTGTTGTTCATCTCTCTCCTACCTTCGCGCTGGGCCGCGTGACCAATCCGGTGCAAGTCTGGCTTTACCCAATTCTTCGTAACGAATGGCCACTTGCGTGCCGTCCACGTTCATCTCAAATCCTGTCTCAGCAACCAGGGTCAACAGACCCGTATAACGCTTGCGGCCCTCACGCGGCCACAACAACTCGGCATGCACCCGCTCACCGGCAAAACGCCGGAAATGCTCCGGGGTGCGCAAAATACGATCGACCCCAGGCGACGACACCTCGAGCGAATAAGCCACCGGTATCGGATCTTGCGCATCAAGCATTTCGGAGACTTCGCGGCTGACCCGCTCGCAGTCCTCAACGCCAATGCCCTCAAACGAGCGATTTTCATCGCTCTCGTCACCGACACCGACTGGCGCCACGCCGCCCGGCCAGTCGATATAGATCCGCAGCAGCGCATCTGAGCGCCCAGCCACGTACTCGATATCGACGAGTTCGTAACCCGACCCCACGACCAGGGGTTCGATGAGGGCCATCAATTGCGCACGCAAACTATCGACCATCTGTCACCTGAAACACGACTCGCCTCTTGCGGCGCCCACGCGCCACGCAAACGGCAAGTCCAATAAAAAAGGGCCCGAAAGGCCCTCCTGCTGCGGCTTTATGGTTACCGCAAAAGAAAAGCCCCTCTCGGGGGCCTTCACAAACACCCCTTGCGGGGTAGGCGCGGATTGCTCCGGCCCGGAAAGCCTGAATCAGATACCTGAGCACCTGTTGTATTTCCCGGACTCCGTATAGTAGGGATTATTAAGGAAAAGGCAAACCCTTTAGCTATGCTACGAAGTCAATTACTGCCTCTGACAGCCCTTGCGCTGCTGGCCGCTGCGGCGCCGGCCCAATCCCAGGTCATGCCGCCTGAGCACACGATGTCTCATGAGGACATGGCCGGCATGGAAGGGATGGAGGGTATGGAAGGCATGGCAGGCATGGACCACATGGCCGGCCATGGCCTGATGTGGCAGCGCGGCCCGTGGCTGTTGATGACCCATGGCACCCTCAACTGGGTTTACGACAATCAGGGCAGCCCGCGCGGGGGCCGCCAAGGGTTTCTATCCGGCATGGTCATGGGCAGTGCCGAACGCTCACTGGCTGAAAACGACACCCTGAATTTAACGGCCATGCTCAGCCCTGAACCGCTGATGGGCCCTGAGGGCTATCCGCTGTTGCTGGCGGCCGGTGAAACTGCCGATGGCCGCACCCTGCTGGTCGATCGCCAGCATCCGCACGATCTGTTTATGGAGCTTTCGGGCCGGTACAGCCATGCACTGTCCGCCACATCCGGCGTCTGGCTGTATGCCGGTCTGCCCGGGCAGCCCGCATTCGGCCCCGCAGCCTTCATGCACCGCGAATCGATCAACGACAGCCCGGAAGCACCCATCGCGCACCACTGGCTGGACTCGACGCATGTGAGTTTTGGCGTGTTGACGGCTGGCCTGCGCGTTACGCAGTGGAGCCTTGAGGCCTCGGCTTTCCGCGGCCGTGAGCCCGATCAAAACCGCTACGACATCGAGACGCCGCGCTTGGACAGCTGGTCTGCGCGGCTGTCCTGGCAACCCACGACCACTCTCGCGCTGCAAACCTCGTGGGCGCAGCTGCACAGCCCGGAAGCGCTGGAGCCGCAACGTAACGAGCGCCGCTGGACCGCCAGCCTCAGCTACACCGGCCAAGCTTCAGATCAGGGATGGTGGGCCACCACTTGGGCGGTCGGCCGCAAACAGCCTGACGGACTGCCAGCACGCTCGGCTTGGTCGGCTGAGGCCAGTTACCACCCAAACGTGCAGTGGAGCCTCTACGGCCGGATCGAACAAGTGGAGTCGGACGAATGGCAGCCTGCGCTGGATTTGCAGCAAGCCCACAAACTGACCCTGGGGGCTGTACATGACTGGCCCTTAGGCACACGCCTCTGGCTGGGCCTAGGCCTACAACTCTCGCAGGCGGGCGTATCGCCCGCGCTGCGCCCGGCCTATGGCAACCACCCCTACAGCGGCATGGGCTTCTTGCGGCTGCGCAGCCGCTGACCGCTGCCGCTTAACGCGGATTGGTGTGGTGGCTGTCGTCCACCATGTGCTGCATGTCCTGCTCGATGCAGGGTGCTGGTTCGCCAAAGTCGACCTCTGACCGGGTAAGGGTACGCGGCCGCATGACCCAAGGCTGAGCCAGCATGACCGGGTCTTCGACCACAGCGCGATAGTCGATGGTATCGCCCGTCCGTCGCAGCCTTTCGGTAACGCGCAACTGGGTGCTGTGAATGGCGCCATCGTCGGTCAGCCAGGTCTCTTCGTTGAAGTTGCGCGTTTCGACCACCAGCGTGTCGCCTTCCCAACGCCCCAGAGCCTCGCCCTGATAGGACTCGCTGTCATCGTTGCGCTTGGCGTTCGCATCGAGCGGCACCACGCGGAAAAACGGACCTGACACGTCCTCATACAAGAAGATGACCTCGCGGGCGGTCTGCACGATTTTGTCCGGCGGGCCGATGCGCGGGACACCTGGAGGACGGCAGCGCAGCACCGGGTCGAACTGAACCTGTTTGGCTGCCAGCTCTTGAACGCGCGCCACAAATTGCGGCTTGTAAACAGGCCGGTCCGGGACCACAACGGCACGCGGTGCCGGCTTTTGGCCTGACGGCGCACACCCGGTGACGCAGACCGAACCCTTGGGGCCGGCCACGGGTTTAACAAAGTCGATGCCGCCACCGTTCTCCCAGACCCCGTTCAGATCCGGATGACCGTTGATCAGATGAGGTGCCGACGCGGCGCCCCACACTAGCGACGCAAACAGCAGCGCTGCCACGCCCGACGCGATTGAGCGGATGGTCATATCAGCCTCCCCCGTGTGCTTGTTGTTATGGATTAGCAGCAGACTTGTCGTTGGGATCGGGACTGAACTGCAGATGCCGGCCGTCACCGAAACTCATATCCAGTAGATAACCAAAGGCCGGCGTGCCATTGCGTGCCGGATGAGCGGCGACGGTCACAGTCTGGCCCTCGCCCAGCAACTGCTGCTTGGACAAACCACCTTTGCGCATCATGGCCACCGGCAGGCACTCCAGCCGCCACGTGGTCACAGCACCACCCGCCTCTTTGACGTCAAGATAGACCGACGTGTGCGGATTGACCCAGTCCACCCGGCTGACCGTGCCGGTCAGTTTCAAGGTACGGCTGATGTCGAACACACCGGCTACCGAATGGTGAGCCGCCGCTGGCATCGCGAGGGCAGCCAGCGCAACAGCCAAAGAGGCCAACAGGTTTCGCTTCGCGTTCATAAGACCGCCTTATTGCAAAATGGTATGACCCGACTCGTCGACAGGATTGCGATCATTTTCGGCGCAGACAAACTCCATCAAGCTCCACTCGCGCTGACGGGTGAAGGTGTGGGTGATGTGATAGGGCTGCGCCAAAGCATCAGCGTCATCTAACGTGACTTCGTCGATAAAGGTCTGCGGATCTTTAGCATCCAAGTGCATGCGCTCGACGATATGTAACTTGGGGCTGTGCTTGATGCCGGGCCCCAGCTCGGTAATGGTCTTGATGCCCACAGTGTCGACGACCAACACCTGGCCGTCCCAATGGGCTGTTGAGTGGCCGAACACGCCGGGCTCCAGATCATCGGGGTGACCGCGACCGTCGGTGTAGATGGATCGCCATTGCATCCACGCCTCGTGGTGCACTGTCACCCGCCCGGGAGTGAACATGAACTCGATGGGGTATTGCGCAGTCGCCAGCATATTGGGCATGCCCGGTGGCATGCAGTTGGAGGTCTCGCGACGGACCACGCCGCTATTGCTCTTGACCTCGTTCTGCCACGCTTCATAGCGCTTGAGGTATTCACCCTTGAGCTGCGGACGCTCCCGGGGCGGCTCGCCCGGGGCCGGCGGCTTGGGGCGCGCCAAGACCCACACACCACCCCAGTCAGGCAAGGCGTTGAGCGCGGCGTAGGCTCCCTTGGGGAACGCGGCATTGACCGCCTGTTTTGAAGGGGCGGCTGCCGCACCGGCGACGCCCGCACCCAGCACAGAACACAGCAGCAGGGCCACAGGTCCGACGGTCAATCGTTGAAATTTCATACTTGCACCCCCACTCTTATCTAACGGCCGCAGTAAGCATATAATGCCCGTAGTCACAGTTGCACGCATCAGCCAATCAGGCTGGGGGACATCAGATGAACATCCGTATTGCAATCGCATCTTTGGTGGCGGCCTCGGCCAGCGTGGCGCTGCCGGCTTATGCCCACCATTCGTTTGCCATGTTCGACCAGACCAAGCAGGTTTCACTCAAGGGCACTGTCACAGAGTTCCAGTGGACCAATCCGCATGCCTTTATTCACGTCGAGATCGCCGGTGACGGCGGCGCCAAAGAGACCTGGGACATCGAGCTCAACAGCCCCAATAATCTCAAGCGTCAGGGCTGGAGTTCGAGCAGCGTCAAGGTGGGCGACAAGGTGGTCTTGGTTGCTAACCCGCTGCGCGAAAACGCCCACAAGGGTGGCTTATTCATCGCTGTCACGCTTCCCGACGGCACCGTCCTGGGCGATGCCACTCGCGCCGGTGGCGGCCCGATCAATGTACCGGTCGTACCCTGAACTGTCTTAGGAGACACACCATGAAGATCAGTCACATCGCATTAGCCACTGCCGGTTTGCTGGCTTTTTCGGCCCCGGCTTGGGTGCACCACTCCGGCGCCATGTTCGATCCGGGCCGTGAGCAGACCATCGTCGGCACGGTCACCGAGTTCAATTGGACCAACCCGCACTCGTCCTTCAAGGTTGAGGTCACTGACGCTGCCGGCAAGAGTGAGATCTGGGCGGTCGAGATGAACGGCCCGCAGAACCTGATGCACGACGGCTGGAAGCGCTCGAGCATCAAGCCGGGCGACAAGATCTCGGCTGTGGTGCATCCGCTGCGCGACGGCAAGCCCGGCGGTTCGTATGTGTCAGTGACGCTGGCCGATGGCACCCAACTCAAGGGCACCGGCCCCGGCCAGTCGGGCTACGACGCGCCCGCTGCCAAATAAGCCGGTCTTCGCAGTCTGTTTAAAGGGCGGCCCCGGTCGGGGCCGCCGCAGATCAGGGCCTTACTTCTTGGCCCGATCGTCCAGAGCCTTCTGACCTGCGCCCGTGCTGGGCAGGTTCTGGTTCAGGTTAGGTAAGCACTCCACTTCCGGAATGTCGCTGTAGTCCTGACGCAAAAAGTTCTTGCTGCTCTTCCATTCGCCGGGCCACATCTTCGGGTCGGTCAGGCTGTAGTCGATATGCATCGTCATGCCCTTATCGAGCATGGTGATGCGTTCGACGATTTCAAACTCGTCGCTGATCGGTATACCCGAATCGATGTAGTGCTCGTTGGGCTCGATGTACTTGGTGCTGACCACCAGCGTGTCTTTTTCCCAATGACCAATCGACTCGCCGTTGTAAGTGGGCACCGCATAGTCAGAGTCTGCATGCTCCCGGCCATCGAGATAGATGAAGCGCATGCTGTTGGTGAATGCGAACAACATGTAAATGATGGTGGGCTTCTGAATCATGCTGATGGGCCAGACGCGGGTCATGATCATCGGCATACCGATCGGGTAGCACTGACCGCTGACATCGCGATAAGCCACACCCTTCTTGCGGGCCTCTTCGGCTTCACGAAGGGCAGTCTGGCCGGGTTCTTTGAAGGCCGGATAGTTGGGGCCGAAACGGAAGTCGTTAAATGAACGGCGCAGATCAACAAACCAAGTGCCGGTCACATCGAAGGGTGCCTTGGGGCGCTTCTTGGCCAGGTTCTCGGGGGCCAGCGCACCCAAGTACTTCGGGTGCTTGTGGGCCAGCTCATCCATACGGTCTTGGCTGAGTCCACCGCCAGCCGTACGACCGGCTGCCGGTGCGGCAGGTGCCGCCGCTTGAGCGAAACAGAGCCCGGGCAGCGCCGAAAAAACGACCGACAAGGCCGCGGTCTTAGCAAAACCAGGAAGTGACTTGAACATGGACGGCGTGCCTCCGAGCATCAGAAATATTAGCGGGTCGTTTTCAAACTGCGAACGAACTCAATTATGGGTGTAGTCACGGTCTGATCACCACTGCCCACAGAGTAGGATTCGGAAATATGCGAGTGTCCGGCCGCACGAAACTGCTGGTAAGGCAGGCCCGTGGCCGCCCGGGCGCGCACCAGCGCTGCAGCGTCGCTGATAAAACTCTCGGGATCGAGCTCGGCATGGGTAATCAATAACGGTACCGGACTACGCGCCAACAACTGCAGGGACTCGCGCGCCGCATACTGGCTGACATCCTCGCCGTAATAGTCCTTCCACACGGACACGGTGTTGCCCAAGGTGTAGATGCCGCTCATCAAGACCGCACCAGCCACGCCGGGCTGAGTCGTATGCGCCAGGTAATCCGCGACATGCGCGCCGCCGGCGGAGTGACCCCACAGGATGATCTGCTGCGGATCACCGCCGTAGTCAGCCGCATGCGCTTTGAGCCAAGCGACCAGACGCGTCAGATCTTCTATGCCCGCCGGATATTGAAACTGCGGCGCAAGACGATAGTTGATGGTGATGCCGACCAAACCTTGACCAGCGGCCCACACACCGATGTTGTCGTAGAACGGTGAATCGGGCGCACTCTTGGCGCCCCCGCGAAACCCGCCGCCATGGACAAACACCAGTACCGGCTTGCCACGCTTGCCGTCATTGCCGGTAAACACGTTCACCCGGTGGCGCTCGTGCGGACCATAGGCGGCATCACGCTGTACCGTGACGCCGGCGTAAGGCTCGCGGGCTTGCAGCGGCGCATACAAGGGCGTGGTCTTGGCGCCATCTATGCGCGGGCCGATTTCCCGCAGGGCCGCAGCAATCGATGCAGGCATGCCACCCGTGGCCTGCGCTCGCGCTGCCGGCACAGCAAAGGCTGGCGGGATCGGGTAAGAGGCCATCTGCGCGGCTAGCGGCTGCAGCGACGGCAGTTGCGTGCGGCCGCTGACCGGATTGGCATAGTGGTAAGGAATCTCATAGACCACCGGGAACATGGCAATAGGCAATGTGGGTGGCGAGTCAGGTGGAAACTCAGGACTGATGCCGGGCATGCCACGACTGGAACCCTTGGCCCACCCTCCCTCGTAATTGGCCGACCAAGTGTTGTAGGTGTGCACGACACTGAAGCGCCACACGCCATTTTCTTTGATGGCTTCATTCTCGTAAACCGAAGCACCCATAGAGGCGCGATTACCCAGGTTCATCTGTTGCAGCATGCGCAAGCGGATCTTGGCGCTGTTGCCATCGGCTGCCACATGGATGACCGGCTGCATCTGAATGTGGTTGCCCAATCGCCCGACGACAGGACCTTCTTCACCGCGACCAAACACTTTGATCAGGAAGTCACGCAAGCGCGCACCTTTGTAGACACCGCGCTGCGCCAGTTCGATGCTGCCTTCGGCCGCAAACAAGTTAGCCAGATCGGTCCACAGGTTTTTGTCGAGGTAATAGCCGTAGGCGCTCTCGAGGTTTTCCAGCTCATGAAAGTCCTTGGCGCGAGCCACCAGACTCTCGGCTTGCGTCACTGCTGCCGCAACGTCTGTAACCGCCTTAGCCTTGACCGCAGCAGGCGTGAACAGCGTCGCCGCAGCGATAGCGGCACCCGGACCACCCACCTGCGGATAGACAGCCGGCGCACCGGTCACAGGATTGCGGTAGTGATAAGGCGGCACATGCGCCTTGGGATAGATGGCATAAACCTGGGTCGGCGGCCGGTCGGGTGGCAGCGCAGCCAGCACGCCCGGTGCAGCTTGCGCATCCTTGGCCCAACCTTGGTCATAGTCGCTGATGAAAGTCGGGTAGTAATGCACCGACTGGAACTTCCAGACGCCACCTTCATTGACGTAAGCATTTTCGTAAATGCCTTCGCTCCACTGACCACTCTTACCGTATGTGCCGGTCATAGACAGTTCGCGGCTACGCGCCCGCGCCGTCTTGCCATCGGGCGCAACCGTCACCACCGTCTGCAATTGCAGATGGTCGTTAAGCCAGCCGGGCACCAGCCCATGCGGGCCTAAGGTGCCCAGGAAGGCGCGCACTCTGGTTTTGCCGACATACACGCCCTGCTGCGCGAACTCTAAGGTGCCCTTGCTCGCGAACAGATCGGCAATTTGATCCCACTGTGCGCGGTCCAGGTAATAGCCGTAGATGCGCTGCAGGTTCTCGATGTCCTGCTCGTCGCGCAGACGTTGCGCGCGTCGCAGCAGGTCTGCAGCGGTCTGATGCAAATCACCTTCAACAGGCAGCACCTGCAGTTGGCTGGCATCCCAAGCCTGGCCACCGCTGAGCGTGGCGCCGGGATTGCTGTAATGAAAAGGCGCCAGGCAGGCCGCCGGAAACCCCTCGCAGTCCATCTTGCGTTCGACATCGGCCGGATGAGCCAGCGGCTGACGGACGCGGGTCGCGGTCGCAGGCGGGGCCACCCAGCCGCCGGCGTAGGGCGCACTGAATCCGGTGTGATAGTCCAGCCGGGCAATTTTCCATACGCCATCACGGCGTACGTAATTCATCTCGTACACACCCTCTGCCCAGTTGGCGCCGTTACCGACACCGCCAAAATAGGCCAACACCCGCCAGCGACCCTTAGCCGACTGTCCGCCCGGGTCCAGGTGGACCACAGGCTGGATGTTCATGTGGTTGTAGAGTCGGTTATCGCCAAGGCCTACCTGGCCCATGGGTACATTGCCGACATTACGGAACAGGTGCTCACGAATGCTGGCCTTGCCGATGAACACACCAGCCGGATAGTTGGCATAAGCGTCATCGGTGAACAACTCGGCCACATCAGCCCATAGGCCTTTGTCGACGTAATAGCCGTAGGTCCGTTGCAGTCGCTTGACGGCCTGCAGATCTTCACCGGCCTGTACTTGGGCAGCCAGCAGGGCTGTACGCTCGGCCAGTGGCGACACAGCGGGCACACTGGCAGCCTGCCCTGACGTCCAAGCAGACAACAAGGCCAGCGCGCAGCAGCGTAGTGCCAGTGTTTTAAAACTCATGCTCACTCCGGGATCCAGTGGCGATCGGCAGGCGCAGCGTTGGCCTTTAAGGCCTGAGCCTGCGGCACACCGCTGTCAATGTGGAACGCATAGGGGGGATAGGCCAGACACATGTCATCCACATGCCAGTCACCGCACGGATCTAGAGGCACGCAAACCTGAGTCAGTGGCGCGGCTTGCAACAAGGAGGCTGGCAACAGGCCTGCAACCAGACCGCCACCGACAGTCACCGTGATGCCGCCCAGAAACTGACGACGTTGCAGGCAGGCTGACGCTAAGTCAGACATCACAGCTCCTTACACCTTGAACGGCGGCAGTTCGTTGGCACCGAACCAATTGGTGTGCGTGCCACCGCGCAGACGGAATGGCAGCTTGACCGTGGCCACAGCGCCTTCTTCCATGCGCTGCGCATCGACGATGACCAGATCACTGGACATCGACTCGTAGTTGCTGGCGATACCCAGCAGATAACCATCGCCCTCGCCTTTACTGCCCTTGCGCGGCACAAAGCAGCTCTCCTGCAGGCTCTGCACCGGGCCGACAAAATAGTTGCTGATCGCACCTGTGGTGACATCGACCCGCTGGTATTGGTTGGTCACGAAACCACCCATGCCGCCGGCGCGCGTCTTGTCGAAGGGCAGGTTCGGATCACGGTTGCCCACATAGCAATACTTGTAAGGCAGCGACAGATAGCGATCGTCCATACGCGCCAACACACCGTTGGACACCGACACCAGTTCTTCGTCGAAGGTGTCTTTTTTGGACTTCATGTTCATCGTCCAGCGCCGGATCTGCGATGGATCACGCTCACCGCTGGAGGTGGGCAGTTCCATGGTGATGCGGCCGTCCGGATGATCTTGCGCATTGAGAAAGTGCAGCGTGTTGCGCGCCGGCCCTTTGAACCAACGCACGTCCTTGCCGCTGCCATCACGAGGCACCACAGCAAGCATCGTCGGCTTGCTGCCATCCCACTCCCACATCGGCTCGCCCGATTTCAGGCGCTCCAGGCTGGTGACACGCGGGATCAGCGGAATGATCACGTATTTCTGCGTGATGGCGCAGTCATGCATGATGCCGACGTAAGGGGCCTTGAACCAGATGTCGTGCACGATCTGGCCCGACTTATCGATGATGTAAACAGCAATGTCGTCGGTCAGATCACCCTTGGCCTGATACCCATAGGCGATCATCTGGCCGTTGACTGGATCGATCTTCGGATGCGCCGAGAACGTCGTGGCGGTGTACTTACCGTTGAAGTTCCAGATGCCCTGAGTCTCTAGCGTGTGCGGATTGATGGTCCACGGCAATGAATCTTCTTTGAGCACCAGCATCTTGCCGCCGTGCCAATACAGATGCGTATTGGCCGCCGAGCGATCGAGCTTGGCCACGCTGGGGTCATCGGTGTAGCGGTTGCGGTAAACGCCATATAAGCGCCGATGCGCATCGCGCTCGGCCTGCAAGCGCTGCGTCTGCACGTAGCGGCTGCGATAGTTGACGTTACCGTCCTTGAAGTAGAAACGGCTGACGTGACCGTCACCGTTAAAGCCTGTGGGCCATTCGTTCTGCGGCGGCCGGTACTGAAAGTCGCACTGGATGCGGTAGAACGAACCGTCGATATCCGCGGGCACTTTGCCCCAGACCTCACAGTCATAAACATCGGCCTCAAAGCGCGTCGGCGCATTGAAGCCGGTGGCCGGGAACATCGGATGACCGCGGAAATCGACTGCCATGGGAGACTCCTTAGAAGTTCTTCTTCACCGTCAGGGCCCACTCACGCGGACGCCCTGCAGTGCCTACGCGCGCATAAGTCGGGTAGCCGTCGAGGGCCCCGCCGCGGATGGTCTCGCTGCCCAACTGCTGCCAATAGAACTTATCGAACAGGTTATTGGCCGACAGCGCCACCTGCCAACTGCCGCCGGCCGGCTCAAAGGTCAGGCGTGCGTTGACCAAGCCATACGACGGCACGATGTCCTGCGGATCACGCTGCGGCAACGCTGCGTTACCGTTGGTGCGATAGCCCTGATAGCTGTAATCGACGCGCGGCGTCAGCTTGGCGCCACTCTCGAACAGCACCTGATACTGGGCACCGACACTGCCGTTGATCTTGGGCTGGATCAACGCTGACGAGTCACGATAGCTGAGGGTTCCCGGTGCCGCGTCACCACTAAAGGTGATGTAGCCGAAGGACGCGTTGAGCATCAACCCCTGCATCGGGAAGGCCGTGATTTCGGTTTCGAAACCACGCGTCTTACCAGGCTCGTTCAAGTACAGGAACCAGCTGGTACCGGCCAGACCGGCCCGCTCAGTGCCTGCCGGGCATGGCGCGCCGTTGAGGAAGTAGGGCTGGCCCGGGTCCGGGTTGGAACTGAGCGTGCACTGACTGGCCGTGCGGTTGACCAAGCGGCTCTTCCAGTCCATGTAGAACAAGGCTGAATTGATGCGTAGCTTTTTGTCGAACAGCTCGACCTTGCCGCCGAACTCATAGTTGATCACTTCCTCACCCGGCAGGCCTTGCACCTGGCCGATGGTGAATACGCGCGGCGTCACACCAGCCGAGGTAAAGCCGGTGGCCACCGACGTATACAGAAAGATGTTGTCCGTAGCCTGATAGTCCAGACCGACCTTGTAGTCAGGACGGCTGCCGCCGTAGTGCAGCGGAGATGGCAGCACCACCAGACCGTAGTGACGGAAATCATTGATCTTGCTTTCGTCGGTGTAACGCAAACCACCGGACAGGGCCAGCTTGTCCGTGAACTTATAGCTGCCGTGCACAAAGGCCGAGGTGTTCTGCGATGAGAAGGTGTCATCCGCGACGAACTGCAGACCGAAGGTCACGAAGTTGGCGGTGTTATAGGCACGACTGTTGGACTTGTAATAAAACGCGCCCACGGTCCAGTCGAACTTGTCGGACAACAGCGTGCCGTCGATGCGCGCCTCAGCCTGGTACTGCGAATGCTGCTGCAGGTAGTTGGTCTGCGTCAGCTCAAACGGCATCTCGTCGCTATCGTTGATCCAGGTGGTGTTATAGGTGCGATAGGCCGTCAACACGGTCAGCTTGGTCTTTTCGGCCAGTTCCTGATCCAGAGACAGCGAAGCACCCCAAGCCTTCAGGTGGGTGTAGCGGTCGTAGCTCACACCACTGGTGATGTCACCATAGGTCGAGTAGTTGGTGTACGGGTTACCCGTTACGAAACGGTTCTGCGTCTGATAGTTGATACCGTACTTTTTGTAGATGGTCAGCGGATAGCCTGACGTGGGGACGTCGAGCGGTGCCCAAACCGTGGCTGTGGCACGACCGTCTGCATCACCGCGTGAGCTGAGCAGTGTCTCAACCGGCGGCTCGGACAGCTGGGCCGAATAGTCCATCGAGAAGTTGATCTCGGTCCCCGAGGCCGGCAGGAACCGCAGCATGGCGCGCACGGCCTGCGACTCTGAACCGCCCAGCGAGCCCAGCGCGCAGCCGTTGCCCTGACGCGGATCAATGGTCATGGGCATGGCAAACGAATTGTCAGCAGCGCTGCCGGCAGTGACCGGAGTAGGCAGACCACCGACGACCGTCGGCGCCGCCAAGCCATCGCCGATACCGGCCAGCGTGGGCGTGCCGCGACGGATCATCTCGCAGGTGAAGTCCAGATTTTTGCCATAGCCGTCCTGACGACGTGACACACCGGTCACGCGCGCGAACAGCGTATCGGGCACCAAGGAGAAGTCGGCAACAGCCTTCAGATCAACGCGCTGGCGCGCGCCGTAAGTGGCTTCGATATAGCCCTTGTCGTCGCCCTGCGGCTTCTTCGAGATCAGACGGATCGCACCGCCCATGCTGTTCTTGCCAAACAAGGTGCCCTGCGGACCGCGCAGCACCTCGACGCGCTCGAGGTCCATCAGGTCCATGGACGAGCCAGTGAGACTGCCGTGGTACACATCGTCGATATAAATACCCACAGCCGGCTCGAAGGCATAGTTGAAATCGACTTGGATCAGGCCGCGCAGACCGATGGTGGTGGTAGGGCCGTAGTTGCTGACCGGCTGACGGAAATACGCGTTGGGGATGACGCTGCCGATATCATCGAGGCTTTTGAAGCTGCGCTGCTCGAGGGCTTCGGCGCTCAGCGCCGTCAGCGTCAGCGGCGTGGACTGCAGGTTTTCTTCTTTGAAGCGCGCGGTAACCACGATCTCTTGCAGATCGTCGGCGTTGGCCTTGTCAGCAGCTTGGCTGGCTGTGGCAGAAAAGCTCAGCGCAGCGGCAACAGCCAAGGCGACAGCGCTACGGGCGGCAATACGGCAGTCAGACCGGCGTACCGGCAGTCGGATAGTCTTCATGTAAATCCCCTCATTCTCGTTGTGCCGGCTTTTGCCGGTCCATAGGGCGAGTGCATTGCCCGCCTGTGCGTACTTTGCTCTCGCAGCCTGACAGCGGCAAGCCTAGATTTCATTGAAACTGCAACGACTCAGGGCTGACGCCGCACCTCAGGGCTTGTGCGGCACCAGGCGTTGCAAAATATAGGCGCTGATGTCGGCAATCTGCTCCGGCGTGTAGATATCGCGGAACACCGGCATATTGTTGCGGCCCTGACTTGTGACCAAAGCGATCTGGGCGGTGTCCAGGTTACCGCCCACCAGCGTAGGTCCGCCGCCGTGCCCGCCACTACCGGATTCGCCATGGCAGGCCACGCAAGCTGCCTGATACAGCGCCTGACCCTGCTCTGCCACACCAGCCCGTGACGCCACCGCGACCGCAGCAGCGCGCTGGGGCCCGGCTAAAGATGCGACCGGAACAGGACCGATCTTGCCATCTAGCGCAAACATCCAGATGCCATCGCCGCGTTTGCCATTGGCAAAGGCTCCGCCACCGGCATGCACAACCACATATTGCTTGCCCTTGTGCTCAAAGGTCGTGACCGTGGTGTTGACGCCGGCATCGGTCTGGAACTCCCACAGCTTGGCGCCGGTGGTTTTATCGAGTGCAGTCAGCCGGCCATCGGCACGGCCGACAAACAACAGACCACCGCCCGTGACCACTGCACCGCTGTAGCAGATCTCGCGCCACTGCTGGCGCCACACCAAGCGATTGGTGCGCACGTCCAGCGCAGCCAGCACGCCACCATCATGAACCTGCGACTGCGTGAAGTTGCCGCCCATGTAAACCTTGTTGGGCCCGGGTGTTTCCAGCGGCAATCGCACCACGAAATTGCTGATACGATCGGATGCACACACATACAGCAGGTGACTGGACGGGTCATAAGCACTGGGCGGCCAGTTCGCACCACCCATGGTGCCGGGCTTCATCATCGTCGGCTCGTTCCAGAACGGCGTGAAGATGCGCCCGCCATTAGGAATCTCGCTGCTCCCGGGCAACCGCCTCGCGTCCTCGGGGACGATGTCGATCTGCTGCGGCACGATGGCATCGCCCACCGGATAAGGCTGCGTAGCCGCCGTCTGCTGGCGCGGCTCTTGCGGCACAGGCTTTTCGGTGATGCCCAGCAACGGCTTGCCGGTCACGCGGTCAAGGATGTAGGCCCAACCGGTCTTGCCCACCTGCACCAGGGCTTTGCGCGTCTTGCCCTTGTAAGGCGCGTCGAATAACACCACCGGGTTGGGTGCGTCATAGTCCCAGATGTCGTGGTGCACTTCCTGAAAGTGCCAGCGGTAGCTGCCGGTGCGCACATCCAGCGCAACGATGGAATTGGCGAACAGGTTGTCGCCCTTGCGAACACTGCCGTTGAGATCGGGCCCGGGATTGGCCGTCGAGAAATAGATGAGACCCAACTCAGGGTCTATGGCCGGTGTCTGCCAGATCGACGCGCCGCCGCGTTGCCACGCATCACTGTCGGCAGGCCAGGTCTCGTGACCTTTCTCTCCCGGACCGGGCACGGTGTAGAACGTCCAAGTCAGCTTGCCGGTCTTGGCATCAAACGCGCGCAGTTTGCCGCGTGTGCCCATCTCGCCACCGTTTACACCGGTGATGACCAGGCCATCAAAATACAGCGGAGCTGCCGTGATGGCGTAACCGTCTTCCCAGCGCTCGACCTGTGAGGTCCACACCACTGCGCCGCTACGCTGATCCAGCGCCGTCAACTTGGCATCGGCCTGCGTGACAAACACTTTGCCATCGCCCAGAGCCACACCACGATTAGCCCGGCCTATGGGACTACCGGCATGCAGATCTGGATTGCCGTGGTAGGTCCACAGGATGTTGCCGGTCTCCACCTGCAGGGCGAACACATCGTTGGCGCCATTGCTGACGTAGAGCACCCCTTCATAGGAGAGGATTTGCGCTTGACCAGCATGACCCGGCGTGGTGCCGCTGTTCATACTGGTGCGCCACAGGGCGCGCAGACCTGCGACGTTATCGCGGTTCAGTGTCGACAGCGGGGAATAACGCTGGTTGTACAGCGTGCCGCCGTTGGTGATCCAGGCCGTGGTCGGCGGCGCCAGCAACTGGGCGGCAGAGAATGCAGGTGCCGATGCTGGCGACTGGGCCAGCGAAGCTGAACTGGCCGTTAGCAGCAAGACCGCAGCCCAATGTGACAGTTGTGACGTCATCCGTGTCATGTCTTCCCCCAGACAATTTCTTATATGCGGCATTATGCGCTTACTCAATTGCCGATAAAGAAGCGCTCATGGCACTGCGTACTCTGGAACACTTTTTGGTGTTGAGCCATCAGCCCGAAGCAACACGCAATTTTTACCGGGATGCACTAGGCCTGGTCGAAGGTGACAGACCCGATCTGGGCTTTCCTGGCTATTGGCTATACCTAGGCTCAGTGGCCTGCATCCACATTGCTGAGTGGCACAGTTACACCGCGCACAGCCAAAGCATCGGCATACCCGTCAGCACACCGGCGGCCGGCACAGGCGGGCTGGATCATCTGGCTTTTCAGGCCGGCAATTACGAGGCGTTTGTGGCCAACCTGAGCCGCCATGGCATTGCGGCACACCGGCACGACACACCGGCCATAGGCCTGCGTCAGTTATTTTTGTTTGACCCCAACGGCATCAAGTTGGAGATCAACTTCCAGCAGGGCCACTGAGTTTGCGCAACAAAGCAGCCGTGTCAGGGTGGGTTTCAGCGCCCGCCACACCAGCTCGGCCTGTGCCGCCGGCTTTTCCTGAAGCCACATCCAGAGCCGTAGCACCGGACTGATCGCGGATGTCCAATCGGGCACCGGCTTCGGCCAGATAACTGACAAAGCCATTCCAGCCCCACAGCGCGGCGCCATGCAGCGCAGCCTGACCGTTATCTCTGACGGCATTGACGTTGGCGCCAGCGGCCTGCAAAAGCTTTGCTGTTTCGATACAACGCGGCTCGCTGCGAAACCGCGCACGGATGTCGATGGTGGTCGAGCCGATACCCGCTGCCGCCATGAACGGCGTGACGCCCAGTGCATTAGGCAGATCGGGCATCGCCTTGTACTTCAGCAACAGCGCGACCGACTCCAAGTCACCCGCTTTAGCCGCCCGGAGCAACGGTGTCGTACCCACAGTCAGCAGCGTATCGCCACCGCGATCCTGACCCAACGAGCGATACGGCGGGAACAACTTAAGCTGCATGTTCGGGTTGGCGCCCTTGTCCAACAACAGGCGCGTGACGTCCAGAGCCGTCGTGGCATCACCGGAAGGGCGGTCCGGACGGCCGCCGCGCGGTGTGGTGTTGTAATCGACAGCCGAATACAGCGGCGCCCTGCCCCAGGTATCCCAGCGATTGACATCCGCACCGGCCTTGATCAGATAGGCCGCGGTGTCAAAGCGCGCGTTGAGCACGGCCATAAGCAACGGTGTGATGTTGTCCGGATCGGTCAGATTAATCGAGGCACCACCCTCAACTAGAGCCCGGGCACAAGCGGTGCAGCCTTCGCGTGCGGCCAGCAACAAAGCGGTGAAGCCACCGTTAGGCCGGTTTTGCGGACGTGGTTCGGCAGATACTTTGCGGGGCCACTCGCGCACCTGCGATCGCGCATCGGCTTGTGCGCCGGATTTGAGCAGCAACCTCACCATATCCGGATGGCCTTGCGCCGCAGCCCACATCAGCGCGGATTGCCCGCGCCACTGCTCAAGCGCATTGACCTGCGCGCCGGCAGCCAACAGCAGCTTCGCAGCCTGCACATTGCCGGTACGGGCCACGGTCATCAGCGCCGTTTCACCTTCGGCATTGGCCGACTCAACGTCAGTACCGGCCTTGAGCAAAGCGCCCATGAGCAGCGCATCGCCACGCTCTGCCGCCTCGGACATCGGCGTTGCGCCATAGTCGTTAACAGCCCGCGGATCTGCTCCCGCCTTGAGCAACTGTTTAACACGGACCAGATCGCCGTCATGCACCGCCCAATGCAGCGCTGTGGTGCCATCACCGGTGTCGGCCCGGACACCGTCTGCGGCACTGGCCTGCGCCGGGACAATTGACAGCCCCAGCCAGCAGAATGCCCACAGCGCTACAGCGCAGACCTGCATGTTCAAATACCCGAGAACACGCCCGTGCTATCACCCAGCTTATCGACAGGTACGCCGGCACGTGCCAACAGCGAGACATGCAGATTGGCCAGCGGCGTGCGATCGGGAACGCGCAAATGGTTGTTACCGCGCAGCGCGCCGGCACCCTTGCCCAACACTGCCGTGGGCAGTGGGAAATGATTGTGCAGGTTGCTGTCGCTCATGTTGCTGCCGAACAGGATGATCGAGTTATCGAGCATGGTGCCCTCGCCGTCCGGCATCTCGGACATCTTCTTCACGAAACGCGCAAAGGCCAGCGTGTTCCAAGCCTGCAACTTAGCCAGGCGATCAACCTTCTGCGGGTTATTGGCGTGGTGCGACAGCGGGTGGAAGGCATCGGCGATGCCGATAAAGTTATAGGGCTGGTTGCTGACTTCGGCAGCCATCATGAAGCTGGCGACGCGCGTCAGGTTGGCCTGAAAAGCCAGCGCCATCAGGTCGAACTGCAACTTGATGTGCTCGTCAAAGTTAGCAGGGATACCTGAGGGCGCATCCGGCAAGGCCAGCTTGGACGTGTCACGGGTTGAAATCTGCTGCACGCGCCGTTCAATCTCGCGCACGGTCTCCAGATAGTCGGACATCAGCGCCTGATCACGCGCGCCCAAGCTGCGCTTGAGATCGGCTGCATCACGGCTGACCAGGTCAAGCAGGCTGGCATCTTCGCGGATCAGCGCAGCGCGCTCACCGGCCGTATCGCCCTGACCGAACAACTGCTGAAACAGCTTGCGCGGATTGTGCTCCATGGGCAGCGGTGTGGTCGGCGTACGGAAGGAAACAGTCTTGCCATAGCTGCAACCATAGTTACGATCGCAGGAGCCTTCACCGCCGCGCTCTTCGGTGGCGATTTCCAGTGACGGCAGCGGTGTGTCCTGCGAGATGTATTTGGCAGCGATCTGATCGATGGTGATGCCGCCCAGCGGATCATGGCTGATGCGCGGCTCGACACAGCTGAGCCAAGTGCCGGGGGTGATGGCATGCACAGGCGCGGCGATGGCCGACTTGTTTTCCATGCCACTGATCACCGTCAAGTGCTGCTGAAAGGCCTTGAGCGGCGCCAGTATGGGCGGCAGATCAAAGTCGGCACCGTCTTTGGTCGGGGTCCACTTGTCCATGACCGCGCCGTGCGGGAAATAGACAAAAGCCATACGCGCTTTGGCGGCTGCGGCCGTTTTGGACAGCGCGGTGTGCGCCGGCACCATGGCATCGAGCAGGGGCAGTGCCATGCTGACACCAACGCCTCGTAACACACTGCGACGGGAGAGGTGCTTGCGGGTGATGAACATGCGGGAATCCTCGGTCTTGCGGTGCGGCGCCTAGCGGTGCTGGGCCGTGCGGGTTTGAGTTGTTGTGTCGGCAGGCAGACGGTCAGTCAGGAAGGCTGGGCTGTTAACGATACCTGTGATCAACGCAGAAAGCCGCCATTGCTGCGGCTGAGCGTTGCGCACGATCGCGCGCAGCGTGGGCATGTCGGAATATTGCACCGGCCGGGCCAGCGCGAAAGTCATCAGGTTCTCGGTAAACGTGCCCACAAATTGCGGTGCACGCGCCACCAAGGCCGAGCGCAAATCGTCCGGGCCAGACAGCGGCGTACCATCGACCAGCTTGCCGCTGGCATCGATGGGGGCACCGGCGTCAATGTCTTTATCGCGCCACTGACCCACGGCGTTGAAGTTCTCCAGCGCAAGGCCCAGTGGATCGATGACGCCATGGCAGGCATTGCAGGACTTCATCTGCCGATGTTGCTCGAGGCGGGTGCGCACGGTGAATTGCTCTGCGCCCTCCTGGCTCTCCGGGAAGGCCTCGACCGAAGGCGGCGGTGCGGCCGGCGGCGTCCCCAGAAACTTGTCGAGTACATAGGCGCCGCGTAACACCGGGGTGGTGCGATTGGCATAGGACGTGGCCATCAAAAAAGCGCCCTTACCCAGCAGACCACGACGCCAGGACTGCTGAAGCTCAACGCGCCGGAACTGTCCGCCACGCACATCATGTAAACCATAGTGCAAGGCCAGACGCTCATTGAGGTAGGTGTGTCGTGCAGTCAGCAAGTCGAGGATGCTGCTGTCGGACTCAAACACACTGCCTATGAACAGCTCGAGCTCCTCGCGGAAGGCCGGCACCAGATCCTCGGTGTAATCCGGAAACAGATTGGGATCGGGATTAACCAAGTCCAAGCCAGGCACGTTCAGCCATTGGAAAGCGAAGTTGGTGACCAGGCTGTGCGCACGCGGGTCGGCCAGCATCCGCTGCACCTGTGCGGCGCGCACTGCAGGGTCTTGCAAGCGTCCCTGTTCCGCTAGCGCGATCAAGGTCTCGTCAGGCGGCGCTGACCACAGGAAGAACGACAGACGCGAAGCCAGATCGATATCGCGCAGCGCAAACACCTGGCCGGGTGTGGTGCCGGCTGGCGGCACATGCGCGCGATAGAGAAAGCGCGGGCTGGCGAGGATGGCCAGCAGTCCCTTTTGAATGCCGGTATCAAAGTCAGCACCGCGCCGGCCCTGATCATAGAAGGCGACGATGCTCTGCAATTCGTCGTCACTGACCGGACGCCGGAACGCCTGACGGGCCAATCGCGCCAGAATTTGCCGCGCACAGACAGGCTCTTCGGCTACGGCCGACGGATAGCAGCTGAACACCTTTTGACGACTGACCGTCTGGCTGAGGGCACTGCGGTTGACCGGCCCTTTGACCTCGACGTTGGTGATGCGCGGACCGCCCGAATTGCCGTTGACCATCTGCCCCATGCCTTCGACGGGTACAAAGCCGTGCAACAGTTCGTTGGATACGGCCGCCGTCTTCTGGCGGAAGGTGACGCCGATGCGATGCGTACCGGCAGGCGCATGAAAGCGGATGTTGCGGAAGCGATCATTAATGGC
>CAIVTJ010000046.1 GCA_903908825.1 uncultured Pseudomonadota bacterium
GCGCACGCCCACCACCAGCAGCACCGGCAGCTGCAGCGCCACAGCCAGGTCGGCCATAGTGCGGCTGTCGTCCAGCGGTACCAGCCAGCCGCCGGCGCCTTCGACCACCACGGCATCCGCCTGCGCGGCGATAAGCCGGTAGGCGCTCACCAGACCCGGGATGTCGATGCGCACACCGGCCCCGGCTGCGGCCAGATGCGGCGAGCTGGCCAGCGGCAGGCAACAGGGGTTCAGCAGCTCGTAGGGCAGCGGCACCGGCGAGGCCGCCGCCAGCGCCAGCGCGTCGTCGTTGCGCCAACCGTCCGGCCCGAGCTGCGCGCCGGCGGCCACCGGCTTCATCGCCGCCACCCGCCGGCCGGCGGCTGCGGCCTGGCGTAGCAACAGCACGGCCACCCGGGTCTTGCCCACACCGGTATCGGTACCGGCAATGAAAATGCTGCTATTAACGTCGATCATCGCCGTTTTTTACGCAAATTGGCCATCATCGCGCCCAGACTGATGCCGCTTTCAGGCCGTATCGGCAGCGCCGCAGCGTGCCCCCCGTCGCGGTCGGGCGCCCAAGCGGTCGCGTACACCACTTCATAGGTGGCCGGCAGCCCGGCCGGGCGACGCAGCGCCTCGTAAGCTGTGACCATGGCCTGATAGCGGTGGCGGCCGGTCAGGGCGCGGCTGCGGCCGGCATTGACGTTGTGCGCGCCGATGGCTTTGAGCTCGCGCATCAGCGTCAGCGCATCCGGGTAAGCCAGCACATGCCGGTCCACGTCCAGCACCGGCTCGGCATAACCGCAGCGCTGCAGCGCCGCGCCCAGATCGTGCAGGTCGACAAAGCGGTTCACATGCACGCCGTCGTCAACGGTGGCCCAGGCGCTGCGCAGCTCGCGCAGGGTGTCGGGCCCGAAGCTGGACAGCAGCAGCAGGCCGCCGGGCCGCAGCACGCGGCGCGCTTCGGCCAGCGCCGCATCGGGCGGATCGCACCATTGCAGCATCAGGCTGCTGAACACCACATCGACGCTGGCATCCGGCAGCGGCAACTGCCGTGCATCGGCGACCAGGCCGCGCAGCCGCCGCCACGGACTGCTGCGGCGGCGGATGGCGGCCACCATGGCCGGCGCCAGATCGGCCGCCAGCACCAGCGAACGCGGATACATCCGCTTGAGTTGCGCGGTTGCGAGGCCGGTGCCGGCGCCGAGGTCCAGCACCACCTGCGGCTTCAGGCGCAACACCGCCAGCCGTTGCAACAGTTCGTCGCGGACCAGCGCCTGCAGCCGGGCCGCCGCGTCATAGCTGCCGCTGGCGCGCCCGAAAGCCCGCGCCACGGCCGCCGCCGGCAGTTCATGGGCATCGTCTGGCGGCAGGCGGGTCATGCCGGCCATCCTGACAGGAAGGCGAACAGGCTTTGCGCAAAGTCCTGCGGATGCGACACAAACGGCGCATGACCGGCCCGCTCGATCTGCACCGCGGTGGCCCGCGGCAGCGCTGCCGCCAACCAAGCCAGGGCGGCCGGCGGGGTGATGCGATCGTGCTGTCCGCCGACCACCAGCGCCGGCAGGTTGATCTGCGCTAACGCGGCGCGCTGGTCGGTGCTGCGCAGTATTTCCAGCCCCGCGGCCAGAGCAGCCGGCCGCGGCGGCCCCTGCGCCGCCAGCGCGGCGCGCAAAGCCTGCAGCGTGGACTCAGCCGCGCGACCGCCACGCACCTGCAACTGCAAAAAATCGTCGACCAGCGCCTGCCAATCCCGGGTCAGGCCGGCCGCGAACCGGTCGAAGACCGGCGTGGCCATGCCGTGCTGCCAGTCCGGACCTGCGACAAAGCGCGGCGTGGTCGCCACCAGCACCAGTGCGGAAATGCGATCCGGGGCCTGTAACGCCGCCTGCAAAGCCAGCTGACCGCCCAGCGACCAGCCCAACAGCGCACAGCGCGGCGGCAGGCGTTGCAGCAGCCAAGCGGTCTGGGCCTCGAGGCTGCCCAGCTCACCCTGCCAGGGGCTGCCACCGTGGCCGGGCAGGTCCAGCGTCTGCAGCGGATAGCCTTGCGGCAAGGCCGCGCGCAAGGCATCGAACACGCGCCCGTTGAGGCTCCAGCCGTGCACACAGACCAGCGGCAACCCGGCGGCGGTGGGCATCAGCCCGGCTCCAAGCCGTGCAGGGCCCCGGCCAGCGCCGCCACCAGACCATCGACCTGCGCCTCATCGTGGGCGGCCGACAGCGTGATGCGCAGGCGTTCAGTGCCGGCCGGCACCGTCGGCGCGCGGATGGCTGCGACCCAATAGCCGGCCTGCTGCAGCGCCAGACTGGCCGCCAGCGCGCGTGCGGCATCGCCCAGCAGCACCGGTTGGATGGGCGTCTCTGAATCACCCAGCGCCAGCCCCTCGCGTACTGCTGCCGCGCGGAACCGCGCGATCAGCCCTTGCAGGCGATCGCGGCGCCAGGGCTCGTCACGCACCAGCGTCAGCGCCGCGCGGGTGGCGGCGGCCACTGCCGGCGGTAAAGCCGTGGTGTAGATATAGCTGCGGGCGCGCTGCAGGATGTAGTCGATCAGGTCGCGCTCGCCGGCGACAAAGGCGCCGAAGGTCCCCAGCGCCTTGCCCAGCGTACCCACCAGCAGCGGCACCTGCTGCGCGCCCAGGCCCGCCAGTTCGAGCACCCCGCCACCGTGCGCGCCCAGCACACCCAGGCCGTGGGCATCGTCGACCAGCAACCACGCCTGATGCTGCTGCGCCAGCGCCGCCAGCCCGGAGACCGGCGCCACGTCGCCATCCATGCTGAACACGCCGTCGGTGGCGATCAGCGCCGCACTGCCGGCTTCGGTCGCAGCTTCAGCCGGCGCCAGCAAGCGTGCGGCATCGGCCACGTCGTTGTGCCGGTAACGCAGCAGCCGCCCGCCCGATAGCCGCGCGCCATCGATCAGCGAGGCGTGATTGAGCCGGTCCTGCAGCACCCGCTCGCCGCGGCCGCACAGCGCACTGACCACGCCGACGTTGGCCATATAGCCGGTGGAAAACAGCAGCGCCGACTCGCGGCCGGTGAAAGCTGCGAGTTCTTCTTCGAGCTGTTGGTGTTCGTGCGTGTGGCCGGTGACCAGGTGCGAGGCGCCGCTGCCCACGCCCCAGTGCGCGGCGGCCGCGGTCAGCGCGGCGGTCAGGCGCGGATCGCGCGCCAGACCCAGATAATCGTTACCGCAGAAGTTGACCAGCGGCGCCTGCCCCCAGCGCGGCTGCGTGGTGCCGGCCTCATCGGCATAGCCCTGCACGGTGCGGCGTGTGCGCCGCAGGTGCTGTTGCTGCAAGGCCGCCAGCGCGTCGGCTGCGGCCTGCGGACTGCGATGCATGCGCTGCTCAGCAACTACCGCCGGCGCCAGCCTGACCGCGCGCCTGAGTCTGGGCCTGAGTCTCCGGCTCGATCTTGAGCCGCGCCAGCAGCGCACGGTCGCGCTCGACATCGGGATTGCCGGTGGTCAGCAGCTTCTCGCCGTAAAAGATCGAGCTGGCCCCGGCCAGAAAGGCCAGCGCCTGCGTCTCGTCGCTCATCTGCTCACGTCCGGCCGACAGCCGCAGCTGGGCCTGGGGCATCAGCACGCGGGCCACCGCGATGGTGCGGATGAACTCGAAGCTGTCGACGCTCTCGCCGCCGTGCAGCGGTGTGCCCTCGACCTGCACCAGTTGGTTGATGGGCACGCTCTGCGGATGCTCGGGCAGATTGGCCAGCGTCACCAGCATGCCGGCGCGGTCGGTGCGCGTCTCGCCCATGCCGACGATGCCGCCGCTGCACACTTTCAGGTCGGCGTTGCGCACCGCTTCCAGCGTGTCGAGCCGGTGCTGGTAGGTGCGGGTGCTGATGACCTTGCGGTAATACTCTTCGGAGCTGTCGACGTTGTGGTTGTAGTAATCAAGCCCGGCGTCTTTCAGCTCATGGGCCTGATCGGGCGTCAGCATGCCCAGCGTGGCGCAGGTCTCCAGGCCCAGCGCGCGCACTTCGCGGATCATCTGGCTGATGCGCTCGATGTCCTTTTTCTTGGGCGAACGGTAAGCCGCGCCCATGCAAAAGCGCGTCGCGCCGGCCGCCTGCGCGTTGCGCGCCGCCTGCACCACAGCCTCCAGCGGCATCATGTCCTCGCGCGCCACGCCGGTCTCATAGTGAATGCTCTGCGGGCAATAGCCGCAGTCTTCGGGGCAGCCACCGGTCTTGATCGACAGCAGCGTGCTCATCTGCACGCGGTTGGGGGCATGGTGGGCGCGGTGCACCTGCTGCGCCTGGTACAGCAGATCCATGAACGGCAGTTCGAACAGCGCCTCGACTTCGGCCAGACGCCAGTCGTGGCGCAGACCGTCTTCGGCAACAGGCGGGCTGGATAGGACGGCGTTCATGGCTATCTCCGTAAAGGCGGCAATTAGTCGGGCTGCGGGGCGGCGATGTGTGACCGACACTGGCCACCCCTACCCCGCCGTGAGCTTGAGTGATGTTCCGGTCACCCCCGCGCACTGTCAACTGCAAAGCCAGCGCCGCAGATACATCTGCTCAATTTTTAACCAGCGCCGTTCTGCGCAGCTGGCGCGGGCTGCTGGGTTTGACCGCCGAACTGCTGGCGCCGCCGCATTGCTATCTGTGCCAAGGGCCGGGTCAAGCGCTGCCGGCACCCTGGGGTTTAGACCTGTGTGGGCACTGCCATCAAGCCTGCCCACAGCTGCCGCCGGCCTGCCCGCGCTGCGGCCTGCCCGCGTCCACGCCACTGGCCCAAGTCAGGCCACCGGCGTCCGGCCAGCACTGCGCCGACTGCACCGTACGGCCGCCACCCTACGACGCCGTGTTCGCCGCTTTCGCCTACGACCCGCCGGTCGACGAGCTGGTCCGCGACCTCAAGTTTCACGGTGCGCTGGCGCCGGGGCGCATTCTGGGCCTGCTGCTGGCCGCGCAGCGTCGGGCCAGCGGGCTGCCGCTGCCAGACCTGGTCATTCCGATGCCGCTGCACCGCGACCGGCTGGTCAGTCGCGGTTTCAACCAGGCCACGCTGATCGCCAGCGTCGCCGCCCGGCAACTGCAGCTGCCGCTGCGCCCGCGGCTGCTGCAGCGGGTACGGGCCACCGCGCCACAGAGCGGCCTGTCAGCCGGCGCACGGCAGCACAATATGCAGGGCGCCTTCGTGGCCCGGCCGCTGGCCGGCCTGGGGCCGGTGGAGCTGGTCGATGACGTGCTGACCACCGGCAGCACGGCCTCCGCCGCCGCGCGCTCACTCAAAGCCGCC
>CAIVTJ010000047.1 GCA_903908825.1 uncultured Pseudomonadota bacterium
CTCGTCAAACGATTGCTCGGTAAAGCCCGTGTCTTCCTGGACCATCTGCGGGGCTGCAGCCATAGTCATCAGGCGCGGCACGGCAGGCGTTGCCGCGCGATGCACATCACCGGCCACCAGCTTCAGGCGTGCATCGGTAAATGTTGCCCCCGACTGGTTGATGAGACTGACCCAGGCCGCCAGATCGACAGTGCCGTGGTTGGCATCGCTGCCGGCGGTGTAGGTGAGGTTGTAATCGGTCCACCAGGTGATGCCACCGGTCTGGTAAGTGACGCGCGTGCGCTGCTCACCGGCACGCGTGGCATTGACCTCCCACAGCAAAGTGGGCCGGGTGATGAGCCCACCGGGCAGTTCGGCTACACGCAGCGAAGCATAGTCGCGCACGGCCGTGATGCCGCCGTCAGTTGCGCGGATGACCAAGCCATCGACCGCCGATAACAACGTGCCTGCCACGGTGCTGGCAGCGCCGCGTTCGACGGTGACCGGCCGGTCGATGTAACGCTGCAGCAGCTTGTCGGTGCTGACCAGATCGAACTGGAAGTTTTGTTCGAGCACGCGCGTGGCCGCATCGGTCAGCGAAGTAAAGCTGACCGTGGTCGGATCGATGAGTGCGGCGACATCGGTGAAGCGCACCTGCGAACGACCGGCCTCCAGGCGCAGCGTGCGCTCCTGCCGTACGACGGCATAACCCGGAAGACTGCTTGCGGTGGGTACCGGCACACCGGGCAAAGGGCGATAGAACTCGGGGGGAATGGCACCGGGCAGCGCTGAGCTGTAGACCGTGAGCGCGATGTCATCGGGCATGACCGTGGCAACTGGCGCAGCGGCGACCGCAGAACCACAGCCTAGCAACAGCGTCAGGCCCAGCAGCGGGCAACGAGTAGTAATCATGACAACCCTCTGAAAGACGATGGCCTAACCCTGTCGCAACACACCCAAGGGTGATTGTGCCAGCGCACTGCGCGTCGACAAATAGCCGGCCAGACAGACCAGCACCACAGCAGACAGCACACCACCCAACCACAACAAGGGATCGGGATGATAGGGAACATCGAGCAACTGGCTGGCCACAACATAGCCGCCCAGCGTGGCAATGCTGGCAGCCAACACGCCAGCCAATAGACCGATAGCGGCAAACTCAACCAGTACGCCCGCCAGAATGGTGGAGGACTGTGCACCCAATGTGCGCAGCATGGCACTTTCATAACGGCGCTCATCGCGACTGGCCTGCACGGCTGCCAGCAGCACCGTCAGACCCGAGAACAGCGTAAACACAAACACGCTCTGTACCGCCAGCACGGCCTTGTCGATCATCGCCCGCAGCTGACCCAGTAGATCGTCCATGTCGAATATCGAGACGCTGGGAAAGCGTCGCACCAGTTGCGCGATGGTGCTGCTCTGCGTGGGCCGGTAGCGGGCACTGGTCATGTAGGTGCCGGCGGCGTTATCGAGCAGACCCGGCGGGAACATCAGAAAGAAGTTGGGCTGCAGGCTGTCCCACTTGATGGCGCGAAAACCGATGATGGCCGCTTCATAGGTCTCGCCACCGATATCGAAACGCAGCTTATCGCCCAGCTTGAGGCCCAGCGACTCTTGAAAGTCGACGGCCACCGAGACCACCGGCTTGCCGTTATCGGCTGCATCAAACCAACGACCCGAGGTCACCCGGTTGCCGGCGCCCAGTTGATCTGACCAGCTGAGGTTCTGTTCACGTTGCGCAAAGGCCTCACCACGCGCCCCCGCGAAATGCATCTGTGCCACAGCTTGATCGTTGATGGCCGTCATTCGGCCGCGGATCATCGGCAGCAGGCGGGTGATCTCACCTTGGTCAGCGCTGATGTAATCGGCAAAGGCCTGCCGCTGGTCAGGCGGGATGTTGACGAAGAAATAGTTCGGCGCACTGGCCGGCAGGCTGTCGCGCCAGCTGTTGATGAGATCGCCGCGGATCACGGCCAACATGAGCAAGGCGGTCAGACCCAGACCAAAGGCGATGACTTGCACCACACTGCTGACACGGCGACGCGCCAGATTAGCCAAGCCATAGCGCCAGGCCACACCGGCTCTGCCGCGCAAACTACCCACGCCTTGCACCAATAGCAGCGCGGCGCCACCCAACACCATCACCACCGCCGCCAGCGACGCCGAGAACCACAGCGCCAAAGGCAGCTCGCCGGTCACCCACAACACCAGTAGCAGCACCGACAACATAGCCGGGCCATAGCCCAGCCAGGCCGCGGCCTTGGGCGCAGTCATATCGCGACGCAAGATGCGGATAGCGGGCACCTTGGACAACTGCACCACCGGCGGCAGCGCGAAACCCGCCAGCAACAGCACCGCTGCAACCAAACCCATAAACAAGGGACCGCTGCCCGGCGGCGGCAGGTCTGTAGTGATGAGTCCCTGCAAGGCGCGCAGCAAACCGTTCTGCGCCAGATAACCCACAATAGAGCCCAGCACCGTGGCCAGCAGCGCGATAGCCAACAGCTGTGAGGCGCTGAGTGCCAGCGCGAAACGGCTGCTGGCGCCCAGCGTTTTGAGCAGCGCGACCACATCGAGGTGCCGCTGCACATAGCGACGCGCGCTCATGGCGACTGCCACGGCACTGAGCAACACACTGGCCAAGCTGGCCAGCAATAAAAAGCGCGTTGCGCGCGTGGCGGCATTGCCGACTTCGGGACTGGCCTCGCGCAGGTCCCGCAGTCGCTCGGCATCTTGTTTGTTGGCTGCCAGCCATTTGGAAAACGCCTGCGTCTGTTGCGGCGTACCGGCGAACAGCGCGGCCTGACTGGCGCGACTGCCGGGCTGCAGCAGCTCTGTGGCCGGCAGATCGATCTGGTTCATCAGCACTGTGGGTGCCAGCTCGACAAAGCCCGAGCCTTGATCTGGCCGCGATACCAACACCCGCGTCACGCGTAAGGAAGCCGCACCCACCGATAGGCTGTCACCGACGTTTGCGCCCAGTGCAGCCAGCAAGCGCGAATCGGGCCACACCTCACCGGCGGCCGGCAGCGTGTGCGTGTCTTGCGGCTCGCCAAAGGCCTGATCGCTGATCCGCACTGTGCCGCGCAGCGGATAGCCTGCAGCGACGGCATAGACATTGGCCAGTTGTGTGGCATCACCCCGCAGCACCACCGACAACAGCGCGGTGGTCGCACTGCTCTGCAAGCCATCGGCCTGGGCCTGTTGTGCATAGCGGGCATCGATAGGTCGCGGCGACTGCAAGCGCAGATCGGCGCCCAACACTTCGCTGGCCTGCAACAGCATGGCGCGATTGACGCGATCGACCAGCAAGCCCACACCACTGAGCGCTGCCACAGCCACGGCCAGCGCCAGCAACAACACGCCCAGCTCACCCGAGCGCCATTCGCGCGCCAGCAGCCGCAGTCCCAGTTGCACAGGGCGCATGGCTTACTCGAGCCGCCCGGCACGCATTGTCAACATGCGCCCGCAGCGCGCCGCCAGCTGCGTGTCATGAGTGACCAGCACCAGCGTGGTACCGGCTTCGGCATTGAGCTCGAACAACAGCTGACAGATGGACTCGCCAGTGACCGTGTCGAGGTTGCCGGTGGGCTCATCGGCAAACAGCACGGCAGGCCGCGTGACAGAAGCACGCGCCAATGCCACGCGCTGTTGTTCACCACCCGACAACTGGCGCGGATAGTGACCGGCCCGTGGGCCCAGCCCGACGCGCTGCAACATGGCCAGCGCGGCGCTGCGCGCATCGTCACGGCCGACCAGCTCTAAGGGCAGCATGACGTTTTCCAGCGCGGTTAAAGCCGGCAGCAGATGAAACGCCTGAAACACAAAGCCCACCCGTTCGGCACGCAAGCGCGCCCGCGCATCTTCATCGAGCGTGGTGATTTCGGTGCCGGCCAACCAGATCCGGCCGCTGCTGGGCAGGTCCAGGCCCGCTAGCAACGCCAGCAAGGTGGACTTGCCGGCACCGGAAGCACCGACCAGCGCCACCGTCTCACCGGCCGCAATCTGCAGGCTGATGTGATCGACAATGGTCAGTGTGCCCTCCGGACTGCTAACCTTTCGGGTCAGATCTTGCGCTTCGAGAACAATATTGAGATCCATCGGGGTACTGAGTCTCTGCCTGTTACTGGTGTGTGGCGGCGCCCAAGGCGCCGGTGCGGCACGAACCGTCTTGATATTCGGTGACAGCCTGAGTGCCGGCTATGGCCTCAAGCCCGGACAATCCTGGCCAGACCTGTTGCAACACAGGTTGACGGACAAAGGTTACGGTGACGTGGTGGTTAATGCCAGCATCAGCGGTGAGACCAGCAGCGGTGGCGTGGCGCGCCTGCCGCGCGCGCTGCAACAGCACAAGCCGGACATCGTCATCCTGGAGCTGGGTGCCAACGACGGCTTGCGCGGTCTGCCATTGAGCACGGTACGCGGCAATCTGCAGAGCCTTATCAACATGGCCTTGCGCAGCAAGTCGCGTGTGCTGCTGGTCGGCATACAACTGCCGCCCAACTACGGACCGCAATACACTCGCTCGTTTCGCGATTTATTTGCGCAACTGGCCAGCGAGCAGCACACGGCATTGGTGCCGTTCCTGCTCGAGGGCGTCGCTTTGAATGACACACTGATGCAAGCCGACGGCCTGCATCCCAATGCAGCCGGCCAACCGTTGTTACTCGACACGGTCTGGGCCGCGTTGCTACCGATGCTGGCGCATTAATCCGGGCGCCTACAGGACACACACCATGGAAAAACTCTGGCTCAGCCAATATCCGCCCGGCATCCCCGCAGAAATAGACCCGCTGCAATACAGCTCGTTGCAGGCGCTGATTGACGAAAGCTTGCGCAAGCACGCCGATCGCGATGCCTACATCTTGATGAACCGCACGCTGCGCTATGCCGACATAGACCGGTTGTCAGCGGCCTTTGGTGGTTGGTTGCAACAGCAAGGCTTTGCCAAGGGCGAACGCATTGCCATCATGCTACCCAATCTGCTGCAGCATCCGGTTGCCTTGCTGGGTGCGCTGCGCGCAGGTTTGGTGGTGGTCAACACCAACCCCTTGTACACCGCCGATGAGCTGCGTCATCAACTGATCGACTCGGGCGCGACGGTCATCGTCATCCTGGAAAACTTCTGTCATGTGTTGCAGGCGGTGATTGCCGACACAGCTGTACGGCGTGTGGTGGTCACGCAGGTCGGAGATCTGCTGGGTATGCCGCAGCGGCTGCTGGTCAATGGCGTGCTGCGTTACATCAAAAAGGCTATTCCGCCTTGGAAGATCGACAGTGCCGTGAGTTTGCCGCAGGTATTGGCAGCGGGTGCGCCGCTGCAGCCGGTCAGCCTCACGCATGATGACCTGGCCTTCTTGCAATATACCGGTGGCACGACCGGTGTCTCGAAGGGCGCCATGCTCAGCCACGGCAACATGGTGGCCAATGTACTGCAGTGCCGCGCTTGGCACGAACAAGTGCCCATCACGCATGCCACCTATGTCATCGCGCTGCCGCTCTATCACATCTTTTCGCTGACAGTTAACTGCCTGCTGTACATGGTGGTGGGCGGTTGCGGCGTGATGGTGCCCAATCCGCGCGACTTCCCCGCGTTCATCAAAGAGCTGATCCGGCACCCGCCCAACACGCTCAACGGCGTCAACACGCTGTTCAACGCCTTGATGGACTCACCGGACTTTGCGCGTATCGACTTCAGCGGACTGGTGGCCACCATGGGTGGCGGTATGGCCGTGCAAGCGGCTGTGGCTGAGCGCTGGCAAAAGCTCACCGGTTGTTTGTTGACGCAAGGTTGGGGCTTAACCGAAACCTCACCGGTGGTCACTGCAGGCAAGCTGGCTAACGCGCACTTCAACGGGTCTATCGGCCTGCCTATTCCATCGACCGAGGTGTCAGTGCGTGCCGAAGATGGCAGTGCGCTGCCGCAAGGCGAGCCGGGCGAACTGTGTGTGCGCGGCCCGCAGGTCATGGTGGGCTATTGGCGTCGACCCGATGAGACCGCCAACGTCATGTTGCCTGAAGGTTGGCTGCGCACCGGCGACATCGGCCGCATGGATGAGCAAGGCTATTTTTATATCGAGGATCGCAAGAAGGACATGATCAGCGTGTCCGGCCTCAAGGTGTATCCGAACGAAGTCGAAGCCGTGGCCATGCGTCATCCGGGCGTGTTTGAAGCGGGCGCCATCGGCGAACCGGATGCGCATTCAGGTGAAGTGGTGGCCTTGTATGTGGTGCGCCGCGATCCGAAGGTGACTGCCGAAGAGATCATCACGTTCATGCGCCAGTCGCTGACCGGCTATAAGGTGCCGCGCAAGGTGTACTTCAGGGATGCGCTGCCCAAGACCAACGTCGGCAAGATCTTGCGGCGGGCTCTTCGCGACAGCCAATAGCCTATTGCGAGGCGCGGCCTCAGCGCCGCGCCAGACGCGCGCGTGCCGGTTTTTTGGCCTCCGGCTGTATATGCGCGAACACATGCACGCCCACGCCCAGCACCGGCGTTGCCTTGCGCCCAGCGCGTTGGCTGGAGCGCTGGGTCAGCCAGTTGTCCAC
>CAIVTJ010000048.1 GCA_903908825.1 uncultured Pseudomonadota bacterium
CCCGGGCAATAGCGCTGCGGTGAACAGCTTACCGATGGACTGTTCGGTCAGGATGCCAAACACAATCAAGGCGCCTGAAGGCGGCACCATCTGCCCTAGAGTTCCGCCTGCAGCCAAAGTGCCCGTGGCCAACCAATCGGCATAGCCGCGCTTGCGCATCTCCGGCAGGGCTACCATACCCACTGTCGCTGTCGTGGCGAGACTGGAACCCGTGATGGCACCAAAGCCCGCACAGCCAGCCACCGATGCCATGGCAAGGCCTCCGCGCCGGTGGCCCAGCATCCGTGAAGCCGCATCAAAAAAATCGCGGCTGGCCTGAGCCACAAAGCACAGCTGCGCCATCAACATGAACAGCGGCAGCGTTCCCAACTCATAGCGAGAGAGGGTTTCGAAAAGTACGACCCCGGACTTGATCAGTGCCGGCTCAAAGCCCAAAGCCAATACCAGCCCGACCAAGCCCACGGCACCCAGCGAAACGCCGATGGGCACGCCAAGCAGCAGCAACAACAACAAGATGCCTACGCCGCTCAGACCCATGAGGGGCGTACCGCTCATGATTGAACCTTGCCACTCAGCAATTGCCGCAGAAACGCGATAGCAACTGCAGCAGTTGCCAAGACGGCCACGATACGCAGCGGCCTGTAAGGTATGCGCAGCAGTTCACTCTGTTCATGGCCCTGCCACAGATCACTGGCAATCCATAGGCTGGCTGCTGTGAAAGCCAGAAACAACAACGCCGAGAGCACATGGCCGGTTCGCAGCAGCAGCCGCTGCCAGCCCGGAGGCAGGCGATCAACTAGCAAGTGCACCCTCGCATGTACACCCGCCAGCGTTGCAACCAGCAAAGCTACCGACCCCGACACCAGCACGGCTGCCTGCACGAGCTCGATGGATCCCAACAAGGGCAAGCCCACGTGCCGCCCGATGACTGCCAGCGCATCGACTGCCAAAGCAATTAACAGCGCAGCACCGCCGACGACCACCAGCAAGCGTGGTGCCGCAGGTCTCTGTGACTCGCCCGGCAACGTGCTCACTGCAACACCGTCATATCGTCACGTATCTCATACTGCAACTCTGGTAACCCGGCCTGTCTGGTGATGCGTAGCAGGTACTGGCGCACCTGCGCAGCGTGCTGCGAGTCGGCCAACACCGGTCTACCTGGCGGTTCTATGTACACCGGTATGAAACCAGCCTCGATACGGCCATCGGCATGCCACAGCAACCTGCCCAACATCGCGTTTATCGCTTCAGGATGGAACGGTGCCAGTGTATAGGCTGGATCGGGCTCAAACCCGAAGAGCTTCTTACGACGCTCAACCCACGCCGCCCGTGCGGGGTGATCCTGCCCGGGCGATAACGCATGGGTCACCACGCAGCCATTGCCCAGACCATGGAACACGGGCCTGCCTTGCACAAACTCCACACCCCGGATGATGTGCGCGTGATGCCCGATAACGACATCTGCGCCCGCCGCTACAGCGGCAGCGACCAAGGGTCGCTCGTACACCGCCAGTGCAGCCGGCGTATGCACGATGCCTTTGTGCAGCGCTACCAGCACAAGTTGGGCCTGCTGGCGGGCTTTGGCAATGTCTTCGCGCAGTATCGTGATGGCGCGCGCGTCCGGTGGCAGTAAAGGCGCATTGGGTGAAACCTGCACATCACCTTCTGTAGGTAACGGCAGGGCCGCACAACCGGCCTGCGTAGCAGACGCCCAGCCTGCTTGCGGACCGACACAGTTGTAGCTGAGCAAGGCAATGCTGCGACCCCGGCAATGAAGTATGGCCGGCGCACGCGCCTCGGTAAGTGACATCCCGGCACCGGCTCTGGCTATACCTAAACGGTCCAACTCAGCGCAGGTATCAGCGATTCCCTGTGCGCCGCGATCAGCGATGTGATTGCCCGCCAGAGTCATCGCCGTGAATCCCGCGCGCTTCAAGGCCGCCAGATGGGCTGGATCTGCCCCCGGTGCCGGCACATCGCCCTCCAGTTCCGTGCCGCCCAGCGTGTGTGGCACTTCTAAATGCCCGATAGCGATATCGGCAGCCAGCAACGCCGGTTTGATACCGGACAGCCAATGGTCGGCCTGTGCTATGTCGAGCACGATATCTCCGGTCAGCACAATTGAGATCGACGCAGATTGCGTGTTATCGCCCGCTTGACGGATCATCTCTTCAGACATGAGCAAGCCCAGCAAAATCACATCGCCAATCGACGCCACAGCCTGGATCCGCGAACGCATACGCAAAGGCCGGCTTGTACCCGGACAGAGGCTGATTGAAGCCGACTTGGTCCGCGACAGCGGGATCAGCCGCAGCAAGGTACGTGAAGCGCTGAGGCGACTTGAAGCCGAAGGCTTGGTCACCATCGAAGAGTTCCGTGGCGCTTCGGTGCGGCAACTGGGTCAGGACGAGGTCCGGCAGATTTACGAGGCCCGCATGGCGCTTGAGGGCTTTGCTGCGGCAGCCTTTGCCGCGTCGCGCAACGAAGATCTCAAGCAACAACTGGTAGCCTTGCAGAAGCAACTCAACGCCGCCGCTTCCAGCGGCCTGCATGATCAATTTGCTCTGCTTAACCACAATTGGCACAAACTGATCCTCGAAGGCGCTGGCAACACTTACGTCACGCAATTTCTTGCGCAACTGACCGTGCCGATTTACCAATTGCTGTTCCCGGCTTTTTACGCGCGGGAGCGCATCCGACAAGCCAACGCAGACCACCAGTTGATCACCGCGGCCATCGTTGCCGGCCGCGCGGTCACTGCCGAGCGGGCCATGCGCG
>CAIVTJ010000049.1 GCA_903908825.1 uncultured Pseudomonadota bacterium
CACCAGATGGATGTCCTCGGGTGCAAAGCTGGCGCGCGCGAGGTTGATGAGCCAGTCGCTTTGCAAGCGATCGGCCCAGGGCACGCTGCGAATCTTGTCATTGCCGCAGCAGGTGTCTATGAGCACATTCAGGCCGTCGACCTGCATCACATAGCTGCGTACCTCGATGCGGAAGATGGCGGCCTGCTCATCGAGCGAGAGCTCATCACTCCAGAACCAAGGCTTCATGCGCGCCAGATCTGCCGAGGTGACGCCCGGCAAGGCTAGCTGCATCGGGATGCGGCCTTCGCTCTCATACACCGTCTTGACCGATATCTGGCCCAAGTAGCGATTCATCGTGTTTCCCCCTCTGTATGGGCATACGGCACATCTTGTTTGAGGCAGACAGTACAACGCGCATGACGCAGCGGTACATCCGCCGCCCAGGCCGCCGGTAAATCGCAGCCCAGGTCCATATCTGGAGCGTCATCGACCAGCGGACAGGGGCTGTAGACCGGTTGCTGCTCACGCTGCAGCAGCATGCGGCTGCGCTGGCATAGCAGCGACGTTGCTGTTGCGGACAAGGCTTGCGTCAGCGTGGCTTGGCCCAGCCCGCCCAACGGTGGCAGCGCGATGACCGGCAGATCTTCAGGCAACTGCTGACGGCGCAGCAGATTGCGAAAACGGTTGGCTATGGCGCGAGCGTCTTCGTCAGGCTGTTGCAAGCGTGCGATCGACACTGCAAACCCGGCCTCATGCAGCAGACGCAGACCTTGCAGCGCCTTGCGGAAGTTGCGCAGGCCACGGTCGGCGTCATGCTGGGCTTCATCGGGATAGTCGATGCTGACGCGAAAGCTTAAGCCGTGCGGCTGACCCAGCCACTGCGCCAGGTGCTGCGTGCGCTTGATCAGTGGCGCTGTGCCGTTGGTCAGAATTAAACAGGGCCGCCACTGCAGCGCGGTGCGCACGATGGCGACGATGTCGCGGTGGATCAGCGGCTCACCGCCGGTAAAGGCAAAACGCTCTACGCCGGCCGTTATCGCCGCCTGTAAGTGCGGCAGCAGTGCGGGCAGCGATGGTGCTTGCAGGCGCAGATCGCCGGGGCTTGCCGCTTCGTGGCAGAACGGGCAACTGAGATTGCAGGTGGTGCCCGTGTGCACCCACAGCTCGCGCAGTTGCCGCACTGCCATCGCTGTGATCAGCGGCCGCGCATGATGCGCGATTTGTCACGCTGCCAGTCGCGGTCTTTTTCGGTGGCGCGTTTGTCGTGCATCTGTTTGCCCTTGCCCAATCCCACACGCAGCTTGGCGCGCCCGTGCTTCCAGAACAGCTCGAGCGGCACCAGCGTATAGCCTTCGCGTTCGACCGCACCGACCAGATGGTCCAGCTCGCGCCGGTTGAGCAGCAGCTTGCGGGTGCGGATGGGGTCGGCCAGCACATGCGTCGAGGCAGAGGTCAGCGGCGAGATGTGCGCGCCGAACAGATAGGCCTCACCTTTGCGCAGGTACACATAAGCCTCGGCCAACTGTGCGCGACCGGCGCGCATGGCCTTGACCTCCCAGCCTTGCAGCGACAGGCCGGCGTCATAGCGCTCTTCAATGAAATATTCGTGCCGTGCCTTGCGGTTTTCGGCGATGGCCGGCGGTGCACCGGCTTTTTTGGGTTTGCTCACCGGCGCATTGTAGCCCCAGTGCTGCTTGAGCGTGCCGCCACCATCCCTGACAATGCAGCGATGCGGCAAGTTAAACGATCGGCGCTGGTTGCGCAGTCTCCGGCGCGGATGTTCGCGCTGATCAACGATATCGAGCGTTACCCGCAGTTCGTGCCTTGGTGCGTGGGGGCGCAGGTGCTGGCGGCCAGCCCCGAACAGATCACCGCGCGGCTGGATATCCGCCGCAGCATCCTCAAAGCCAGCTTTACCACCTGCAATCGCCTGACCGCCGACAGCAGCGTGCACATGAGCTTGGTGGATGGCCCGTTTCGCGAGCTCACCGGCCTGTGGACTCTGACGCCCATCACCGGCGCAGACGGCGCCCTCGCGGGTTGCCGGGTCAGCCTTGAAGTGTCGTTTGAGTTTGCAGCGGCCGTGCCCGGCGCGCTGTTAGAGCCCATCTTTGAGCAAACGCTGGCAGCGCTGGTTGATGCGTTTGTCGCCCGGGCACGCAGCCAGAGCGACGAGCCTGCCGCTTAAGAGCGGTTACGCCGGCCGATGTGCGGCGCTTCGCCGATCTCGGGGCCTTTTTCGACGCGGGCTACCTTGTCATCCTCGAAGTACACCGTGATGCGGCGTGAATCGGCGGTTTTGAGGCGCTGTTCTTTGAGGTAATAGAAGTAGTCCCAGCGGTTGTTGTCGAAACCCTGCGGGATCATCGGCGTGCCCAGCAGAAACGCCACTTGCGAGCGCGTCATGCCGTTCTCGAGTTGCGCAACCTGGGTAGGGTCTAAGAAGTTGCCCTGCTGGATGGCCATGCGGTAGACGCAGCCGGAGCTGCCGGCCAGCAAAGCCAGAGCCAGTAAAGAACCTAAGAGAGTCGGGCGCAGCGTTGTTCGCATGAGTTTCTGCTGAGAGGTAAACTGGCGCATCATACCTCAAGCGGCGCAGATGCCATCCGGCAGTGGCGCGTAGATAAACGGAGTGGCTGATAGTGCAAGGCAAAGAACTGCGCAAAGCCGGACTCAAAGTCACCGTGCCGCGGCTCAAGATTCTGGAGATATTGGCCACCAGTCCGGTGCGCCACAAGTCGGCCGAGGACATCTACAAGCTGCTGCTGCAGTCCAACGAGGACATCGGACTGGCCACGGTTTACCGCGTACTGACGCAGTTTGAGGCGGCGGGCTTGGTGTCGCGACATCATTTTGAAAACGGCATGGCGGTGTTCGAACTCAACGAGGGCGTGCATCACGATCACATCGTGTGTGTGGACTGTGGCCACGTCCAAGAGTTCATTGATGACGGCATCGAAGAGCGGCAGCAGGCTGTGGCAGCGCAGCAGGGCTTTGCCATTCAAGACCACTCGCTTATTTTGTACGGGCGCTGCCAGCGCAGCGACTGCGCCAACCGCAAGGCTGAAGGCTGAGCGAGCTCAGCCCCGCGGGCTGGTTTTAGCGGCAGCCAGCATCTCGCGCGCATGGTCCTGGGCGCGGCGGGTGACCGACACGCCGCCGATCATGCGGGCAATCTCCTGCACACGCTCATCACCTTTGAGCGGCGCGATACCCGTGCGGGTGGCCTGCCCGTCAGACTGCTTGAGCACGCGCAGCTGGTGATGGGCCTGTGCCGCCACCTGCGCCAGATGAGTAACGCACAGCACCTGACCGCGTTCACCCAAGGCCCGCAGCTCGCGGCCGACGATCTCGGCCACCGCGCCGCCGATGCCGGCATCGACCTCGTCGAACACCATGCAGCGCCGCTCTTCGGCCATGCAGGCCACCTGCACCGCCAGCGACAGGCGCGAGAGTTCACCGCCGGAGGCCACCTTAGCCAGTGCCCGGGGTGGCTGGCCTGGGTTGGTGGTGACCAGAAACTCGATACGGTCCTGGCCTTGAGGCTGCGGTTCGCCATCGCTGACGGTGACCAACTGCACTTCGAACACACCGCCCTGCATGCCCAGTGCGGGCAGCCGCTGGCTGATGTCGGTGCCAAAGCGCAGGGCGGCCGCCGTGCGGGCGGCGGTGAGTTTTTTGGCCGCGCGTTGGTACTGCTGCAGTGCCTGTTCGTGTTGGCTGCGCAGCAGCGTCACGTCGTGGTCTAAGCGCTCCAGCGCGGCAAGCTCGGCCTGCAAGGCCTCGCGCAGGGCCGGCAGTTCACTGCCTTTGACGCGGTGCTTGCGCGCCAGCTCTTCGGCGGCGGCCAGGCGCTGCTCGACCTGCGCCTGCCGCGCGGCGTCGAGGTCCAGTGAGTCGACATAGCGGGTGAGTTCGCGGCCGGCTTCGCTGACGCGGATGGCGGCCTCTTCGAGCAGCGGCAGCAGCGGGGCTAGCGTGGCGTCAAACTGCGGCAGTGGCCGCAAGCGTCCCAGCGCCTGCGAGATGAAACTGTGGGCCGAGGCCTCATCGCTGGCATACAGCGCCTGGGCTGCGGCCTGCGCTGACTCGAGCAGCCGTCCGCCCTGCGCCAGACGCAGACTCTCGCTGCCCAGTTGTTCGAACTCGCCTGCGCCTAGCCCCAGCGCCGCCAGCTCGCCCTCTTGGTAACGCAGCAACTGCAGGCGGGCATCGCGATCGCGCGAGCGGCTCTCGAGTGTTTGCAGCTGTTCGGCCGTGCCTTGCCAATGGCGGCAGGCCGAGCGTACCGCCGCCAGTTGCGCGCCCAAGCGTCCGTAACCGTCGAGCAGTTCGCGTTGCGCCACCGGCCGCGCCAGAGACTGAAACTCGTGCTGACCGTGCACATCCAGCAGTTCGCCCACGGCTTCGCGCAGCACCTGCAGCGTGACGGTCTGGCCGTTGAGGTAGGCACGCGAACGGCCGTCGGCTGTTACCAGCCGCCGCACCAGCAGCTCGTCGTCGGCCTCTATGGACTGTGCGGCCAGCAGTTCGCGCAGCGCGGCGGGGGCCTGCGCCAGGTCGAAGGTGGCGCAGATCTCGGCGCGCTCGGCGCCGGCACGGATGATGTCGGCGGTGGCCCGTGCGCCGCCAGCCAGGGTGAGCGCATCGACGATGATCGACTTACCCGCGCCGGTCTCGCCGGTCAGCACCGTCAGGCCCGGTGCAAAGTCCAGCTCGACGGTATCGACGATGGCCAGATCGCGGATCAGCAGGTGGGTGAGCATGGTGTGCGGCGCGGCCTAGCGTTGGTGGTCGTAGCCGCCGCGGCCCCAGTGCAGCTTGGCGCGCAGCAGTCGGAAGTAGTCATAA
>CAIVTJ010000050.1 GCA_903908825.1 uncultured Pseudomonadota bacterium
CGACGAGTCGTGGAGGCAGTCAATGTCCGAGCGGGCGTATCTGGTTGCGGAACAATCTGTGGAGATCGAGACGGGCGATGACGTCGGCGTGCGTTGGCGTACGCTCACCAGTGCCGATCGCACGCCTACTGGGCAACTGACGAGTGGCGTCTGCGAGATCGAGCCTGGCGGCAAACTCGATCTGCATCGGCACCCGCCGCTGGAGCTCTATCATTTTCTTGCCGGTAGCGGTGTCGTCACGCTGGGCGACGAGGAGCACAGGGTGGGGCCGGGCGATACGATTTCCATCCCCGGCAATTGTCCGCACGCCATCCGCAACGACGGGACGACGCTGCTGAAGCTCTTCTACGTGTTTCCGGTCGACTCGTTCTCAGAGGTCGTCTACACGAACCTCTGAGGGGTGTGTGCGGGCCGTTGCTTCAGCGTGCCTTGGTGCGGCCGCAGAGGTAGGTCCAGACGAATGCCGAGGCGGCGTTGCTGGTGAGTTCCGCATGGTCGTAAGGTGGGGCGACCTCGCATAGGTCCATGCCGACCCAGTTCAGGTCGTGCCACTCCTCCAGCAGCGTCAGCACCTGTGAACTCGTCATGCCGCCGGGCTCCGGCGTGCCGGTGCCGGGCGCGAACGCCGGGTCCAGACAATCGATGTCCAAGCTCAAATAGACCGGCTGTTGGCCGATGCGCTCTCGCACGGTTTGCAACAATGGTGCGAGTTGGGTGCCTTCGCAGCCCCACAGATCGCGGGCGTGGTAGATGAGGCCGCCACGGTCACGCACGTATTCACGCGCCGACCGCTCGGCCGCCGAGCGCAGGCCCACTTGGACCGTGTGGTGCGCACTCACCAAACCTTCTTCAATCGCTTCGCGGGTCCAGGTGCCGTGCCCCGAGGGTTCGCCAAAATGATCTTCCCAGGTGTCGCAGTGGGCATCGAAATGCAGCAAGGCCAGCGTGCCATGTTGTTGCTTCATGGCTCGCAACAAAGGCAGGGTGATGGCATGGTCTCCACCTAAAAACACACAATGGTGTCGTTGCATCAGGGGCGCGGCTTGGGCTTGAATGGCTGCACGCGCAGCCTCCAAACCAGTGGCGTTGGGCAGGCGCAGGTTGCCGCCATCGCCCATCCACGGCAGTGGACTGATGTCGAACACCGGGTGCGTGGCATCGCACAAACTTTGGCTGACCGCGCGGATGCTTTGCGGAGCCAAGCGCGCACCTGGGCGGTTGGTGACGCTGCCGTCCCATGGCACCCCGATCAGCGCCAAGGGCTGGTCTTGCAAGGCCGCGCAACTGGCAAAGCGGCCGCTGCTTTGGGCATAGGGAAAATCGTCAAGGCTCATGAGGTTGATCCTGGTTGAAACGGTCACGGGTTGCACCGAGCTTAAGCGGCCAACGAGGCACCACATGGGGCCACTTTAACCAATTGAATACAACCAGTTGCGCCCAAACAAGGACGGCTGGCTTAGCAACTGACGCATGTTGACGCTCGACACTTTCGCCACGGAAAAGCTGCAACCCCGCAGCACATCCATCAATGGATGGACGTGTTTGAACAGTTCTTGGCAACACGGGTCCAGCAGCTCAGACCACCACCACTTCACCACGCAATGAATGCGGCAGGGCCTGGGTGATGCGCACATCCACCATCTGCCCCACCAAGCGCTGACCCAGCGGACCAGCGTCAAAGTTGACGATGCGGTTGCATTCGGTGCGGCCCATCAACTCGACCGCGCTTTTGCGGGATGCGCCTTCCACCAAGATGCGTTGCACCGTGCCCAAGCGGCTTTCGCCGATGCGGCGCACGTTGTCTTCCACGGTGGCTTGCAGGTGCTGCAAGCGGCGCAGCTTCACCTCGTGCGGTGTGTCGTCAGGCAAGTTGGCCGCAGGCGTGCCCGGGCGTGGGCTGAAGATGAAGCTGAATGACGCGTCAAAACCAATGTCGGTGATGAGCTTCATCAGTTTGTCAAAGTCTTCTTCGGTTTCGCCGGGAAAGCCGACGATGAAATCCGACGAGAGCGAGAGATCGGGGCGCACGGCGCGCAGTTTTCTGACAATGCTCTTGTATTCGAGTGCGGTATAGCCGCGCTTCATCGCCGCCAGGATGCGGTCGGATCCCGACTGCACCGGCAGATGCAGATGCGAGACGAGCTTGGGGACTTTGGCGTAAGTGTCGATCAGGCGCTGGC
>CAIVTJ010000051.1 GCA_903908825.1 uncultured Pseudomonadota bacterium
CGGCTGCCAAGAACCACGCGTAATCGAGAGAGGGGTAGCTGGCATCGGTTGTCGGGTCCGTGTTGAGCCCGAACATGACCTGCGAGGACGTGTCGACGCTTTGCGCCGAGGCGTACGCGCCAGCGCTATAGCCCTCGTTGGAGTAAATCTGCGCATTACCCCAGCCGGCAGAACCGCCGGTCTTAAGGTACGAGTTGCCGATCTGCGTCACGTTGGTGGCAGCAGCAGAGAACGACGCGCTGATCGGCTGCGCTGCGCCGCCAATCACGCGGCTGTACGCGGTAACCGCGGCTAACGACTCATAAGCGCGGCCATAGACGTTGAAGCTGCAGAACTTGAAATAGACCGTCTTGCCAGCCATGCCCGGGTCATAGGGCACGCGGAACAACGACTGGTCGAGCATCGCCCACAGCGTGCCCGATGCGTGCGCGGCAATGGTCGAGCCGTACTTACCGCGCCGGAAATAGCTCAGGTTGTACTGACCAGTCCCAACCAGGGACGCGTCGCGATAGGCCAGAATCTCGCCATCGACATACATCAGCGACCGCAAGTTATCGACAGCGGTCTGCGATACACCGGCCACGGTCAAAGCGGTGTTCTGCAGTTGCAGCGCCAGCGTGCCGGTGGTGTCAGGCTCGGTCGAGTTGGACGCAAGACTTGCGCGCAGGGTGCCGTAGCGCGAGGGACCGGTGACTGTGCCGACCTGGGTATAGGTGACGTTGTCATAGGACATATACACGTCACAGCCGCCCCAGTTGCCGGACGTACCCGCAACAGCGATGCCGATCTCATAGCCGCCTTGCCCACTCACCAGCAGTGAAGGCATGGTGAAGATCGCAGGCGTTGCCACACTGCCTGGGCTGCCCAGCGTGTTGGCGTAGAAACCCGCCGCGCCGGCCCAGTTGTACTGCGGCGAATGGCCGGGGCCGAGCGGCAGCTCTTCGGCCACGATCTCGAACCGGTCGTCGCTGTCATCGGTGATTTCGATCACGCGGCACAGCTGCGCACTGAGGCCCAGCCCGCTGTCGGTGATGGCAACCACGTCCATGGGTTCCAGCAGGCAGTAATCTGCACGGACCTTGAAGGTGTACTGATTGCGGTAGTACAGGCCGCGATTCAGGATCAGTTGCGCGACCTGCCGGGCGACCGCAGCCGTGGTGATGCTGTGAAAGGTATAGGTTTGGCTGGTGCGCTCACCGTTCAACGCGATGTCGTTGGCATCTGTGGCCTCTGCGACATCGACGTTGTACTGGTTGGAGCGGTTCAGGTACTCAACACGCACCCGGTTGAACGTCTGGCTGCCTGGCTTACGTGACACCTTGACCGGATCGCCGCCGTCATCGAGGTAGTCGTCATCGGTGAAGCTGTACAGGGGCGTCGAAATGCCGCCGCTGCCACCGTTGCCGGGCGTGTAAGTGCGCCCGTTGCCGCTGATTGCGACATCACCTCGCGGCACAACCGCCAGTTGCCCAGCTTTCCACACAGGCTCGCTGTTGGTGATATCGCACAGCTCTTTGATGAAGTCCGATGCTGACCGCTGCGTCAGCTCAGCGGGTGATATGAAGAAGCCCATCGAGTAGCAGTAATCGTCGAACGAGTTTGTGCCGGTGAGTGTGGCCAGATACGGGAACGATGCGCCATGGTTGGCATCGGTGCAGTAGTCGGCCAGCAGCGCAGCAGGCGCGGCATCGCCGCCATATGTGGCATTTGAGAGCAACGCGAGCGGCTCGAACGAAAGGTTCGGCAACGCAGCAGACCCGCCCATCTGGTACGAGCCAGACGCCACATAAGCGGTCATGTCGTAGCCGATGGCC
>CAIVTJ010000052.1 GCA_903908825.1 uncultured Pseudomonadota bacterium
CGCCGTCGACGGTCAGAAAGCCGTGTACGTGTACGGCTGTGGGGCGACGCAAGCCCGCGCCATGCAGCACCGCAGGCCAGAACAACGTATGAAAATAGCTGATGTCCTTGCCGATAAAATGATGCAGTTCCGTGGCGGTTTCTGAACGCCAGTAGTCGTCGAAGTTAAGCCCGCGCAGTTTGGCCAGCGCGGCAAACGAGCCGATATAACCGATGGGTGCATCGAACCACACATAAAAATATTTGCCCGGTGCATCGGGTATCTCGAAGCCGAAATAAGGAGCATCGCGCGAGATGTCCCAGTCTTTCAGGCCGGCTTCAAACCATTCGTCCAGCTTGGCTTGCACCGACTGCTGCAGGTGACTGTCACGCAGCCATTCGCGCAGCATCGCCTCGAAATGCCCGAGGCTGAAGAACAGGTGCTCGGAATCGCGCAGCACCGGCGCGGTGCCGCTGAGGGTCGAGACCGCATCTTTGAGATCGGCGGGCGAATAGGTAGCGCCGCAGGCCTCGCAACTGTCGCCGTACTGGTCGGCGGTGTTGCAGCGCGGGCAGGTGCCGCGCACGAAGCGGTCGGGCAGAAACATGCCGGCGGTCTCGTCATAGCACTGCCGGACAGAGCGGCGCGTGATGTGACCCTGCTCGCGCAGCGTCTGGTAGATGGCGTAGCTGTGCTCGCGGTTTTCCGGCGAATGCGTCGAATGAAAGTGATCGAAGCCGATCAGAAAGCCGGCGTAGTCACGGGCGTGGTGCTCGGCTGATGCGGCGATGAGCTGCTCGGGGGTAATGCCCTCGGCCTGTGCGCGGATCATGATGGGCGTGCCGTGCGTGTCCTCGGCGCACACATACAGGCAGTCGTGGCCGCGCAGCTTCTGGAAGCGCACCCAGACGTCGGTTTGCACCGCTTCGATGATGTGGCCGAAGTGCAGCGGGCCGTTGGCGTAGGGCAGGGCGCTGGTGACGAGTATCTGACGCGGCATGGGTCTCAAGGTCGGCGGTTCGGGGGCCGACAGCTTGCAGGATCAGGCCGCCGGATGCTACGGGTTCAAACTCGACAGTGTGCGGCTGATGATGTCCACTTCCTCGATCAGGCGCATATTGACATAGTTGCTCAGCACCAGTTCGCTGTGCTCGTCCAGCGGATCAAAAGCCATGGTCACAAACTCGATGTTCGGGTGCGCCACGTCGATGGGACCGGGAATGCTGGTCACTTCGCCCGGCAACGTCATCGTGTAGTCCCGACCCAACATCTTCAGGCGTAGCGATAGCTCGAGTTTTTGGCCGATGCCCAGACGATGATCCTCGGCAGTGGCCACTTGTGCGCCGCCCAAAGACAGGTCGACCACCAACACCGGCACCAGGCGCGGTGTGCGGATGGCAGCCGGCATGGAGGTCAGTGCCCGCGGACCTGACCGGTTGCGCAGCGATTTGAGGCCATGCAATTCGCCCAGATAGACCAGCGGCACCGGTTCAAACACCAGGCTGGTGACGATGGCGCGGAACTCCAGTGTCTCGCCCGGGCCTTCCCAGGTGCAGACCGTGCGCACGCCGCGTGTGATGCCCAGCAGTGATTTGGCGGCATTCATGGGTGCCGAAATGATCAGCGTCGGCGAGCGCAGGCCCGATACACCCAATAACTGCACGCGATATTTATCTGTGGAGTTAGCCAGAGTCAGTTGCAGCGTTGAGCGCGAGCGTGCGCTGGTGTTTTCGTATGCACGCGAGAAGCGCTGCATGATTGATAAATCGGCCACGGTTAACTGTACTCCTTGGTCACTTCGAAGCGTGCCTTGTTATGTGCTTTGGCATACGCCTCACGGCCGCTGATGCGACCTTCTTCTAATAACGCTGCAATAGCGCTGTCCATGGTGCGCATACCCAGATGCGCGCCCGATTGCAGTGTGCTTTCTAATTGTTCCAGCTTGTCCTGGCGGATGAGGTTGGAGACCGCTGCGGTATTAATCATGATTTCCATCGCAGCGATGCGTCCGACCGCATCGGTGCGTTGCAGCAGTTGCTGACTGATGACACCGCGCAGCGAGGTCGACAGCATCGTGCGCACGTGCGACTGCTTGTCGGCCGGAAACGTGTTGATCATCCGGTCGATAGTTTGCGCCGCGCCATTGGTATGCAGGGTGGCCAGCACCAGGATGCCCATTTCTGCGGCGGTCACCGCAATGCTCATGGTTTCCAGATCGCGCAGTTCACCGACCAACACTACATCCGGGTCTTCACGCAGCGCCGAGCGCAGCGCTGCAGCAAAGCTGGGTGCATGCAGGCCGATCTCGCGTTGGCTGATCAGACAGCCTTTGCGTTGGTGCACAAACTCGATGGGGTCTTCGATGGTGATGATGTGCCCGTGGGTGCGGGTGTTGATGTCATCAACAATGGCTGACAGTGTGGTGGACTTGCCCGAGCCGGTTTTGCCGGTGACCAGAATAAGTCCCCGCGTCAATCGCGCCAGATTGTGGACCGCCTCTGGCATCTCGAGCTCGGCCAGGGTCACACCACGCCCGGCAATGGCGCGAAACACCGCACCCAAGCCGTTCAGGTGCCGCAGGATGTTGACCCGGAAGCGTGCCCTGCCGCCCACGCTGTAGGCAAAGTCGGCGTTGTCGTGGGCGTCAAAGCGTTCTTGTGCGCGGCGCGGCAAGATCTCCAGCAGCATTTGCTGGACCTGTTGCGCCGACAGGCTGACATCGGTCAGCGGCAGCAGTTCGCCATGCAAGCGCACGCGTGGCGGTTCGCCGGCCATCAGGTGTAGGTCCGAGCCGCGGCGGCGCAGGATATCCAGCAGGTGTTCGTCAACCAGTGCCATGAGCGGCCTTACAACGCGCTGTTGGTGGCGGACAGGTCTATCCGCAACAGTTGGCTGGGATCGAGCACAAAGCGCTGGAACGGGCGTTTGTCTAAGGCCTGCTGGTAGGCGTCATCCGGGTCGATCTCCCGCGCTTGTATGGCCAGCAGCAGGGCTTGGTCGAGCATCTGCATGCCCAGCTCGCGCCCGGTCTGCAGCTGGCTGGGGATCAAGTGGATTTGGTCGGTCTGGATCAGGCGCGCGATGGCGCGGGTCATCACCATGATCTCGCAGACGGCGCGGCGCCGTTGACTGTCATGAGATTTGACCAGCACCTGCGTGATGACAGCCAACAGGTTTTGAGCCAGAAAGTTTTTGGTCTGATCGCGTTCATCAACAGGCAGTGCATCGATGATGCGGTCGATGGTTTTGACCGCGCTGGTCGTGTGCAAGGTGGCCAGTACCAGATGTCCGGTCTCAGCAGCGGTCATGGCCATGGCGATAGTCTCCGCATCGCGCAGCTCACCCACAAAAATGACGTCTGGGTCTTCGCGCAGCGCAGCGCGCACGCCCTCGGCAAAGCTGGGTACATGCGTGCCGATCTCGCGTTGGATGACCTGACTGTTCTTGCTGCGATGCACGAACTCGATCGGATCTTCGAGGCTGATGATGTTGTAGCGGCGGGTCTGGTTCAGCAGGTTGATGAGTGCCGCCAGCGTGGTCGACTTGCCGCTGCCGGTGGAGCCCGTGACCAGAATCAGACCTTGTTGATGGCCACAGAGGCGCTGCACGACAGCAGGCAGTCCCAGGCTATCGAGGCTGGGAATCTCATCGGGAATCACGCGGAAGGCCGCTCCGATGCCAGTGTCCTTGCGATAGATATGAACGCGAAAGCGACCGTCATCGGCGGCGACATAGGCAAAGTCCAGATCCTGCCCCTGCGCGAACTGCTCGCGCTGCTGAGGGGTCAGGATTTCCTGCACGTACTCGTCCATTTCGGTGTCGCGCAAGTCGCGGAACTTGATCGGCAGCAACTCGCCCCGCACCCGCAACATGGGCGGTACGCCCACGGCCAGATGGATGTCCGAGCAGCCCTGTTGCAGGCCGAGTTTCAGAAACGAGTCGATGCGCGCCAACTGTAGATCCTTTGAGCGGTTTTAGGCCGCTGACAGCATTGGTTGGTGTAACCCACGGGGACCGGCAGGGCAAGGCGCATGTGTCGCATTTATGAAGGCCCGCACGTTATGGCCTGACGGGTCAGCTGCGCGCTAACTCAGGTGCTCCAGGGCCGTTTGTAATTCTGCCATGGTCTGGAAACGCTTGGCCTTGTCGGCGGCCATGGCTTTCATGATCACCTCGCCCACGGGCGGCGGCAGATGCGGGTTGATTTCGTGTGGCGGCCGCGCCTTGCCCTGCACGTGCTGGTACATGACCGCCATGTGATCGCCACGCGCATAGGGCGGCACCCCGGCGGCCAGTTCATACAAAATGATGCCGGTGGAGTAGATGTCGGCGCGTTCATCGACCTTGCGCCCCAATATCTGTTCCGGCGCCATGTATTTGGGTGAACCGATGACATAGCCGGTGCGGGTCAGCTGCGTGTCGCCTTCGCGGTGCGCAGCCGCAACGCCAAAGTCCACGATCTTGAGTAGGCCTTCGCTGTTGATGAGCACGTTGGCCGGTTTGAGGTCGCGGTGTACCACACCGACCTGGTGCGCGACCGCCATGCCGGTGGCCATGTCGATGCCGAACTGCAGCAGACGCGACAAGGGCAGCGGTTGCTCGTTGATGATCTCGCTGCCCAGCGTGTGTGAGGGGAAGTACTCCATCGAGATGGCGTAGTGACCTTGGATGCGCAAGAAATCGTAGATGCGGATGATGTTCTTGTGGGTGATCTTGCGCGAATAGCGCAGCTCATGAACGAAGCGCTTCATCGCTTCTTCATCCTCGGACACGCTGGGATTCAAGAACTTTAAGATCAGCTGTTCATCGACTACGGTGTCATCGACCAGCACCACCGTGCCAAAGGCGCCCTTGCCGATACGCTGTACGTAGCGATAGCGGCCTTCGATGAGGTCGCCAGCCCGCAGCAGCGACAGATCGATGTGCCCTTGACCGGCTTGTTCGAGCGCGCGCGCGCGATCGCGTGTGGCAGCAGGCGCATGGCTCTGCGGTCGTGGCGTTTCCGGCGGCCGCAGGCGGATGTTGCCGGAGGCATCGATGTTGGCCTGCTGGGTGGCACCGGAGGCAAAGCGCAGTTCCAGCGCCTGCAAGCCGGCGTTGGCCGCGCGCACGATGGTGGCATCGGCACTGACCGCCTGGGCCTGCAGTTGTATTTTGACGGCCTCAAAGCGCCGCTCATCACTGAGCCGTACCAGTGCTGCGATGACCTCCACGCGCACCGGCTTTTCGGACTTGGCCAGCCACGGCAGCAGTTGTTCGATCTGCCGCGTATCACCGAGCTTGCCTATGGAATGGATGACCACCGGCAGGGCACGCGGGTTGGCATCCTCGAGCATCTCGAGCAGGCGCGGCAGGGCGCGTTGGCTGCCGATGGCCGCCAGCGCATCGATGGCGCGCTCGCACACCCACCAGTCCGGGTCGCGCGTGGCCTCGATCAGGTGGCTGACAGCGCTCTCGTCGTGCGTCTGGTTGAGGATCTCGATGGCGGCGCGACGCAGATCGGCATCTTCGTCTCTGGCCAGGTTGAGTACGGCCTCGATGACCTTGGGACCACCGATCTTGCCCAATGCGTCACCGGCCCTGCTGCGCACCCACCAGTCAGCGTCTTTGATGGCCGCCAGCAAAAACTTGACCGAGCGGTTGTCGCCCACTTCGTTGAGGACTTCGACTGCGGCGCGGCGGGCGTATTCGTTTTCGTCCTTGAGTGCCGGCAGCAGGTATTGCACGGTCTGCGGGTCATTGACCTTGATCAGAAAGTCGATGGCCTTATTCTGCACGTCGATTTCCGGATCACGCAGCAGCTGACAGATGGCTTCGATGTCAGTCGGGCCGCTCAGACGCGTCAGCGCGGTCAAGGCCGCACCGCGGATCATCTTGTTGCTGTCTTGCAGTTGTTCCAGCAGAGCCTTGCGTACCGGCGTGGCGTTGAAGCGGCTGAGCAGGTTGATGATGTGCAGGCGGACCAGCGGATCTTTGCCCTGCAGGCGGCTGCACAGTTCAGGCACTAGTTCCTCAGTGGCCATTTCGCCGATCAGACGGAACAGCTGCGCCTTCTCGTTGGCATCTTGGGCATAGCTGGCGGTGAGCAGATCGCGCGGTGTGAAGCGATGCCGCTGCGCCTGGATGACCTCGAGCAGCGGTCCCTTGGCAATGCCGGGTTGGGCTAAGGCCTCAAGCAGGATCGCCGGCGGATAATTGCGGCTGCTGGACAGCGCCCACGATACGCCGGCCACCGTGCGCGCATTGCCCTGCTGCAGGGCCTGCAGAAATAGCTGGATATTTTTGGTGTTGATCAGCGCACTGAGCACATCGACCAGCGCCAGCGTCTGGTGTTTCTCGGCATCGGCCAAGGCCGCCATGACGGGTGCGATGGCGGCCGACCCCAGCGTTTGCAGTTTGGCGGCGGCGCGCGCCACCGATTGGGGCTCTTTGCCGGTCTTAATCTGCGCGATCAGTCGCTCTGCTCGTAGCGTGGCAAACAGGCTCATGAGGGCAACGATGGGCTGATGTACCGGCATTCAGTATGCCATAGCGGTCAGCGGGCAGCGCCCGTCGACCTGCTAAGATGCAGCACCTTTTGTAAATTTGGACAGTCGCATGGCCGATGTTGTGGGCGCTGGTGTCGCCGAGGGCGTATTGCAGGCCATAAATGCCTATGTGGACCCTTGGTTGGGCCGCAGTCTGGGCGATTTAAAAGCGGTGCGCGCACTGCGCACGGACGGCCGGCAGTTGCATGCCGAGCTGACGCTGCCGGTGCCGGTGGGCGGCTACCGTGAAGAATTGACCGATGCGCTTAACCAAGCATTGGCCCGTGCCGGCATCACCCAGATTTTAGAGCTGCAACTCACCGCTGATATCCCGGTGCATGCCGTGCAAAAGTCGCTGCAACCGCTGCCCGGCATCCGCAATGTGGTGGCCGTGGCTTCGGGCAAGGGCGGCGTGGGTAAGTCGACGGTTGCGGTCAATCTGGCGCTGGCCTGGGCGGCTGCCGGCGCGCGCGTGGGCCTGCTCGATGCGGACATCTATGGACCCAGCCAGCCCACGATGTTGGGACTGGCCGGCCGGCAGGCGACCTCCAGCGACGGTAAACGCATCGATGCACTGGTTGCGCACGGCATCAAAGCCATGTCCATCGGCATGCTGATCGACGCCGATCAGCCCATGGTGTGGCGCGGTCCGATGGTCACCTCGGCCTTAACGCAGTTGCTGTCCGAGACCGACTGGGGCGAGCTGGATTACCTGGTGGTCGATATGCCGCCCGGTACTGGTGATATCGCGCTGACGCTGGCGCAGCGCGTGCCGGTGGCCGGGGCCGTGATCGTGACCACGCCGCAGGATGTCGCGCTGGCCGATGCGGTCAAGGGCCTCAACATGTTCGTCAAAGTGGCCGTGCCCATCCTGGGTATCGTCGAGAACATGAGCACCCATGTGTGCACCCACTGCGGCCATGAAGATGCCATCTTTGGCAGCGGCGGCGGTGAGCGTCTGGCGGCGGACCATCAGACCGTGTTGCTGGGACGCCTGCCGCTGGATGCGCGCATCCGCGCCGAAGCCGACTCGGGTGTGCCCTCGGTGGTGGCGGCCCCCGATTCAGCGCGCGGCAAAGCCTATCGCGATCTGGCGAGGCAAACCGCAGCGGCGTTGGCGCGGCGCAGTCGCGACCGCAGCAGCCTGTTTCCCAAGATTGTTGTCGAGGACCGCTAATGGCTATCAAGTCTGACCATTGGATCCGGCGCATGGCGCAGGACCACGGCATGATCGAACCCTTCGAGCCTGGTCAGGTGCGCGAGTCGGGCGGTCAGCGCATCGTCTCGTATGGCACGTCCAGTTATGGCTATGACGTGCGCTGCGCACGCGAGTTCAAGATCTTCACCAACATCAACAGCACCATTGTTGATCCCAAGCGCTTTGACCCGCAGAGCTTTGTCGACGTCGAGTCGGACGTGTGCATCATCCCGCCCAACTCGTTTGCCTTGGCGCGTACGGTCGAGTTTTTCCGTATCCCGCGCTCGACGCTGGTGGTGTGTCTGGGTAAATCGACTTATGCGCGTTGCGGCATCATCGTTAACGTGACGCCGCTGGAGCCCGAGTGGGAAGGCCATGTGACGCTGGAGTTCTCCAACACCACGCCGCTGCCAGCCAAGATCTACGCCAACGAGGGTGTGGCGCAGATGCTGTTCTTTGAGTCAGACGAGGTGTGCGGCACGTCTTACGCAGACCGCGGCGGCAAGTATCAGGGTCAAACCGGCGTGACGCTGCCCAAGGCCTGAAGCCGGATCAGGGCTTGCTGTTGGCCGGTCGGGTGAGGGCGGTGATGTTAAGCGCCCACTCGACCTTGTCATGGCCGTCGTGGCGTTCGACCTTTAGCGGCAAGTAGCCTAAGTCCGGCGCACACCAATAGAGTACGCTGCTGGCCGAACCCACCTTCTGGCTGCGATAAACCTGTGTGCGTTGCATGCCCAGCGGTGTGTTCAAACTCACCGTCTCGACCAGACTGTAGGCATATTCTTTGGTGATGTTGCTGTCGACCAGCCGGAAGGACTTGGGCACCTGGCCGCGCAGTAACTCGTTCATCAGCGCGATCTGTATCGACATGTCGTCGTGCACACCCGGTTCGATGGCCATATCGACCGGTGCATCTTCGTACACACCCGTGACGCGCCGCGCACGCCAGTCAAAGTGCAGGTCAACATCGCGGTTCGTGGCAGAGGTGCCGTCATCACCGCGGTACTGCTCGGGCAGCACCTGCCCGTTGACGATGCGCAGTTGACTGTCCTGGGTGATATCGCCGCGGGCGATCAGCCGGAACAGGCCCGACGCCACGCTGCGTGAGGCATAGCGCCAGCGGTCTGCATCCAGTTGCTGCAGCGTCAGCGTGCTGTGCCCGGCAGCAATGCCTTTGAGCGTCCAGGCATAGTGGGCTTCGAAGGGCAGCAGGGCTTGTGCGCCGGCCGGCAGCCCAGTTAACGCCAACACGCACAGCAACAAGGCTTTCACGTTGACTCTGTGGTCCATTGCAGCGGCATCAGCAACGGCTGTCCGTCCATGACCACCAGGCCTTGCAGCCATTGCAGCCGCTGTTCGGCGATCCAGTGGATGACTTGCGGGTAGATGAGGTGCTCCTGAGTCTGTACGCGCGCCGCCAACGATGCTGCGTCATCGCCGGGTAACACCGGCACGCTGGCTTGTAAGACCACCGGACCGCCGTCGAGTTCCGCCGTGACAAAATGCACGCTGGCGCCGTGCTGCAGTTCACCGGCTGCCAGTACGCGCTCGTGCGTATGCAGGCCCTTGTAGGCCGGCAGCAGCGAAGGATGGATGTTGAGCAGGCGGCCCGCGTAGCGCGCGACAAAGCCTGCTGACAACACGCGCATAAACCCGGCCAGGATGATCAAGTCGGGCTGGCCGGCGTCGATGGCAGAGGCCAAGGCCTGTTCGAAGGCCGCGCGATCAAACACACCGTCTGCGCGGAACTGTGTTGCCGCAATCGCCTGTGCGGGGATGCCTTGTGCTGCAGCCCACCCTAAGCCCGCGGCCTCAGGCTGGTCGGCGATCACTAGCACCGTGCGGGCGTTCAGCTGTCCGTTGGCACACTGGGCCGCGATGGCCATGAGGTTGCTGCCGCGCCCGGAAATCAGCACTACCAGGCGCAGCGGCGCCACAGCCGGTGCGCTCATCAGGTGATGACGACGCCGCGTGTGCCGGTGGCGACGCTGCCGATAACCGTGGCGGTTTCGCCATGCGCGCGCAGCAGGGTCAGCGCCGCAGGCACATCACCAGAGGCCACGATGACCACCATGCCGATGCCGCAGTTGAAGGTGCGATGCATCTCGGCCGGCGCAATGCCACCGACCTGCGCCAACCAATCGAACAGCGGGTCCTGGTGCCAGCTGCTGCGTGACAACACAGCCTCGATGCCGTCGGGCAGCACCCGCGGGATGTTGTCGGTGAGTCCGCCGCCGGTGATATGCGCATAGCCGTGCACCGGCAGTGCGGCATTGAGGGCCAGCATCGATTTGACGTAGATGCGCGTGGGCGCCAGCAACCGGTCGAACAACGCTTGACCGTCCAGCCGGGTGCTGGCGTCGGCGCCCGCCAGCGTCACCAGTTTGCGGATCAGCGAATAGCCGTTGGAGTGCGCGCCCGAAGAAGCCAGACCGATGATGACATCGCCGTCGGCCACCAGACTGCCGTCGATGATGCCGCTGCGCTCGACCACACCGACACAAAAGCCGGCCAGGTCGTAGTCATCGCCGTGATACATGCCGGGCATCTCGGCGGTCTCACCGCCCACCAGCGCACAGCCGGCTTGCACGCAGCCTTCGGCGATGCCGCCGATGACCGACTGAGCGACCTCGATCTGCAGCTTGCCGGTGGCGTAGTAGTCGAGGAAGAACAGCGGTTCGGCGCCTTGCACGGCGACGTCGTTAACGCACATGGCCACCAGGTCTATGCCGATGGTGGCGTGCCGGCCGGTGTCTATGGCCAGACGCAGCTTGGTGCCCACGCCATCGGTGCCCGAGACCAGGATGGGTTCACGATATTTGCCGGGTAGACCGACCAGCGCGCCGAAGCCGCCGATGCCAGCCAGAACCTCGGGTCGTTGTGTGCGTTTGACCAGCGGCTTGATGCGTTCGACGAGTTCGTCGCCGGCATCGATATCGACGCCTGCATCGCGATAAGTAAGGCCTTGCGGCTTGTCCATGTGGCGGGTGTCTTGCGGTTGGAAGCGGCTGTAGTGCCGAACCGCTATAGTACCGCAAGGGTGCCTGCCGCGGATTGTCCGCAGGCGGCCCGCAGTTAAAGAGGACGCCGCTATGAAGCAGCTGCCATTGGGCGTGCGGCTGCACGATCGTGCGATCTGGGCCAGTTTTCAGGTGGCCGGCAGTCAGCAAGCGGTGCAGGGTGTAAAGCAATTGGCCGATGCGCCGGCCACCAGCATGGGCTGGTTGTGGGGTGCCGGCGGCAGCGGCAAATCGCATCTGCTGCAAGCCGTGTGTGCACAGTTGCCCGGTAGCGGTTATTTCCCGCTGCAGCAAATGTTGTCCTTCGGGCCGGCAGTGCTCGAGGGCATCGAGGCCCTGTGCTGTGTGTGCCTCGACGATGTGCAGGTCCTGGCAGGGCAGCCGGACTGGGAAGCGGCGCTATTTCGTTTATACGTCGAGATCGAAGCCCGTCAGGGTCGTTTGTTGTTGGCCGCCGATCAGCCGGCCGTGGCGCTGCCTTGGGCGCTGGCTGATCTGCGCTCGCGCTGCATGGCCTTGCCGCACTGGGGCCTGCAGTTGCTCGATGAGGCGCAGCAGCGCGTGGCTCTGCAAACGCGCGCGCGGCTGCGCGGCTTGGAGCTGCCGGATGAGACCGCAGTGTATTTGCAGCGGCATTATCCGCGTGACATGAACAGCTTGATGAGTTTGCTCGACACCCTCGACTTGGCGTCGCTGGCCGAGCAGCGTCGTTTAACCGTGCCGTTTATTCGCGCGGTGCTGTCGTTGCCAAACGAATAGCCAGTTGCGCCACGCGCCGGCCCAAGGCCCGCGCCAGTTCTATTTCGTGCGCTGACGGACCTTGCCCTTCGGCCACGCCCTGTACATGCGAGGCACCGTAAGGTGAGCCGCCACTGCGCGTCTGGGTCAAGGCCGCTTCGCTGTAGGGCAAACCCACCAGCACCATGCCGTGATGCAGCAAGGGCAACATCATGCTCAGCAGCGTGCTCTCCTGGCCGCCATGCATAGTCTGGGTCGAGGTGAACACCGCGGCCGGTTTGCCGCTGAGGCTGCCATCCAGCCACAGGCTGGAGGTCGAATCGATGAAGTACTTGAGCGCTGCGGCCATGTTGCCGAAGCGGGTCGGGCTGCCGACGATCAGACCGTCAGCGGCACGCAGGTCAGCCAGGCTGGCATAAGGGGCGCCCTCCGGCGGCACCGCCACCACCGGGCGTTCGTTCTCGGCGCTGACCGGCGGCACGCTGCGCAGTTTGGCGCGCGCACCGGGCACGGTTTCGATGCCGCGGCAGATGTGCCTTGCCAGTTCGGCGGTGCTGCCATGGCGCGAGTAATAAACGACCAGAATTTCGCTCATGATTTACCTTGACTGCCGACGACGCCCAGATCGTCCGCGCCGTTCCAGTTGCGCGTCCAGCGCACGATGACCAGATCGGGGTACTGGCGACGGCCGATGCTGCCGTTGTAGCGCGCTAAAGCACGCCGCACATCGTTGTGCTCTTGCGCCAGATAATATCGCAGGATGGCGCAGCCCATGCGCAGGTTGCTTTCGACGCGCACCAGGTCACGGCGTGCCATGCCCAGTTGCTCGGGCCAGAAAGGCATCACTTGCATCAAGCCCACCGCGCCGCTGGAGGACACTGCCCAGCGATCAAAGCGGCTCTCAACGTCCATGACCGCCAGCACCAGTCCCGGTGGTAAGCGCGTTGCCCCGGGACGATGGCTCTCGCAATAGGTGGTCCGCAGGATCTGCAGGCGCTCTTCGCGGTTGCTGACCACGCGCCGCAGCTTGGGCTCCATCAGCGTGTACCAGACCGCCGAGTCGTATTTGTCGGGGAAGCACTCGGCCTGCGCGATGGCTTGTGCCACCACACCGCGCAGCTGCGGATCGGTTTGCGCAGCATTGGGTAGCGCTGCTGCCGGCGGGGCAGCCGCCAGCAGACCCAGCAGCGCTGCCGTCAGCAGCCGCCTAGCGCGTGAAACGCGAACGCAGAAAGTCGACCACTCCATCCGCCGGGATCTCCTCGTTGCCACCACTGCGACGATGACGATATTCGAGCGTGCCAGCCGCAAGGCCGCGATCGCCCACCACCAGGCAGTGTGGTATGCCCAGCAGCTCGGCGTCTGTGAACTTGACCCCGGGTCGGGCATCGCGATCGTCGTACAGCACTTCGATGCCGGCCTCGCCCAAGCTGGCATAGAGCGCATCGGCAGCGTTGCGCACGGCCTCAGAGCGGGAGTGATTCATGGTGATGATGAGCACCTGGTAGGGCGCCAGCGGATCGGGCCAGATGATGCCGCGCTCGTCGTGGTTTTGTTCGATGGCGGCTGCCACCACGCGGGTGACGCCGATGCCATAGCAACCCATGAACATCGTGACCGGCTTGCCGCCCTGGTCGAGCACCTCGGCTTTGAGGGCCTGACTGTATTTGCGACCCAACTGAAAGATGTGACCGACCTCGATGCCGCGCACGATGCGCAGCTGGCCCACACCCGAGGGGCTGGGATCACCATCGACCACGTTGCGTAGATCGGCGGCTGTTGCCTCAGGCAGATCGCGGCCCCAGTTGACCCCGGTCAGGTGCGCGTCGCGCTGGTTGGCGCCGCAGACAAAATCGGCGACCGCCAAGGCGGCATGATCGGCGACGATGCGGCAGGTCAGGCCCACCGGGCCGATGTAGCCCGGCTGTGCGCCGGTGGCGGCCAGCACGCGCTCAGGGCTGGCGAGCTGCAGCGGGTTGGCGATGCCGGGCAGCTTTTGCGCCTTGACCGTATTGAGCTCGTGATCGCCGCGCAGCAGCAAGGCGACCACTTCACCGTCGTCACCGTCGACGATCAGCGTCTTGATGCACTGTGCCGGGCTCACCTGCAGCAGCGCGGCGACTTCTGCGATGGTGCGCGCCCCGGGCGTGGCCACGGTGGCCTGTTCTGCAGACGGCGCCGCGCGCGGCGTGGCAGGCGGCAGGGCCACGGCCAGTTCCAGGTTGGCGGCGAAGTCATCGCCATCAGAGACCGCGATAGCGTCTTCGCCACTGTCGGCCAGCACCTGAAACTCTTCGGAGGCATTGCCGCCGATCGAGCCGGTGTCGGCGCGCACCGGGCGGAAGTTCAGTTGCATGCGCTCGAACATGCGCGAGTAGGCGGTGCGCATCTGCGCATAACCCTCGCTTAGCGAATCTTGGTCGGCATGAAAGGAATAAGCGTCTTTCATTATGAACTCGCGGCCGCGCATCACACCGAAGCGTGGCCGGATCTCATCACGGAACTTGGTCTGCACCTGATAAAAATTGGCCGGCAGCTGCTTGTAGCTCTTGAGTTCACGGCGTGCCAGATCGGTGATGACTTCTTCGTGCGTAGGCCCGATGACAAACGATCGGTCGTGGCGGTCTTTGAGGCGCAGCAGTTCCGGGCCGTATTGCTCCCAGCGGCCGGACTCCTGCCACAGCTCGGCCGGTTGCACGGCGGGCATCAACACTTCGAGCGCACCGGCACGGTCCATCTCTTCGCGGATGATGTTCTCGACCTTGCGCAAGGCGCGCAGCCCCATCGGCAGCCAGGTATAGATGCCGGCCGCAAGGCGGCGGATCAGGCCGGCGCGCAGCATGAGTTGGTGGCTGATGACTTCGGCTTCGGAGGGCGTTTCCTTGACCGTGTTGATGGGATAGAGCGAGAGGCGCATGGGGATCCGGCGTGGACGGGGTGGCCGTAGAGTCTAGCAGTCCGCTACTTGACCCGGCAGCGTTACCGTTGTGACTGGGGGGTGGCGGGCCTATGATTCGCGCCAATGATGAGCCATGACAAACCCGCTGCCCGGCCTCGCCGCCGCGGCGTCTACCTGCTGCCCAACCTGCTGACCACAGGCTGCCTGTTCTCGGGCTTCTACGCGATTATCTCGGCGATAGACGGCAACTTTGAGCGCGCCGGCATGGCCATCTTCGCGGCGATGATTTTCGATACGCTAGATGGCCGCGTGGCGCGTCTGACCAGCACTGAGAGCGCCTTCGGCAAGGAATACGACAGCCTGGCCGACATGGTGTCGTTCGGTGTCGCTCCGGCGCTGGTCACTTATCAGTGGGGCGTGGCGCGCATTGCCGAATATGGCAGTGTCTGGGGTCGTATCGGCTGGCTGGCCGCGTTTTTCTATGCCGCCTGCGCCGCGCTGCGGCTGGCGCGTTTTAACGTGCGAGTCACATCGGACAAACGCTACTTCGAAGGACTGCCCAGCCCGGCTGCTGCGGCGGTGGTATCGGCCTTCATCTGGTCTTCCAGTGGCTGGCGCGAACCCGGGCTGCCCGGTCTGGTGCTGGCCTTCACGGTGACGGCCTGTGCCGGCGCCTTCATGGTCAGCCGCTTCAGCTACTACAGCTTTAAGCAGGTCAATCTGGTCGGGCCGGTGCGCTTTGCGACCTTCCTGATCGTGCCGCTGATCTTCATAGCCATCGCCGTGTATCCGCCTGTCGCCCTGCTGGCGCTGTTCGGCGGTTATGCGCTGTGGGGTGCGCTGCACGGCATCTATCGCCGTTTGCGGCGCGCGCAGCGTCCGGTTGCGCCGTCCGGTAATCCGCCGGTCTAGCCGGGCATCTTAAATGGACTTACGCAGCGCCTATCTCGATGCGCTCGGTGTGCAGCAGTGGCGGCTGCGTACGCCTGTCTCTGCGGCAGCGCGCGATGTGCAGTGGTTGATCATCGCTGCCGGCCCGCTGGCGACGGCAGACGGCTTTGCGCTGCCTGAGCCGGATGCGGCCGGGCAGATGTTGACCGCCATGTTGCGCGGTGTAGGCCTGACTGCGGAACAGGCTTACGTGCTCGAGTTGCCGGATGTTGATGCACGACATGCCGTGCAACAGGCCGTGGACCAGTGGCAGCCGCGCGTGCTGTTGCTGATGGGCGAGGGCGCTGTTCACAGCCTGTTGCCTGACGCTGCGAGTTTTTCGACCTTGCGTGGCATGGCCCGGCGCTGGTCCGGCACTGATTTGCCTCTGGTCATCACCGAACATCCGGCGCAGTTGCTGCAGACACCGGCCGGTAAGCGTCAGGCCTGGGAAGAACTCAAGCTGGCGCGCAGTTGCTGGCTGGAAGCCGCGGGCAACTGACATGGCCGTGTCGCATGACTATCCGGGTGCGTTGCCGCAGGTAGCCATCCGTGACATGACGCGTCATGACATCGCCGCGGTGCTGCGCATCGAGCAGGCCTCGTATCCCTTCCCGTGGAGCGAAGGCATTTTTCGTGATTGTGTGCGCGTGGGCTATGTCTGCTGCGTGGTTGAGATCGATGACATACTGATCGGCTACGCGATCATGAGCACCGGTGCCGGTGAAGCGCATGTGCTTAATGTGTGTGTGGCCGAGCCCTATCGGGCAAAGGGCATAGGCGGGCAGCTGCTTGAGCACCTGCTGGAATTTGCAGCCAGCTTGCAGATCGGCGAGGTGTTTCTCGAAGTGCGTACGTCGAATGTATCGGCGATCCGTCTTTATCAGTCTTTGGGCTTCACGCAGATCGGCGTGCGGCGTGGTTACTACCAAGCTGCAACCGGTCGTGAGGACGCTATGGTCCTGCGCCGATTGCTCGGAAAACGACGTTAATGAATGCATTTACTGACGAGGTTGCGCGGCGTCGCACCTTTGCCATCATCTCTCACCCCGACGCAGGCAAGACCACACTGACCGAAAAGCTGCTGCTGTTCGGCGGTGCCATTCAGCTGGCCGGTACGGTCAAGGGCCGCAAAGCGGCGCGTCACGCCACCTCTGACTGGATGCGACTGGAGCAGCAGCGCGGCATCTCGGTGACCTCGTCGGTCATGCAGTTTCCGTTCAATGACTGCATCATCAATCTGCTGGACACGCCAGGCCACGAAGACTTTTCCGAAGACACCTATCGCACGCTGTCGGCGGTTGACTCGGCGCTGATGGTCATCGACTGCGCCAAGGGTGTGGAAGAGCGCACCATCCGCTTGATGGAAGTCTGCCGCTTGCGTGCGACACCCATCATGACTTTCATCAACAAGCTCGACCGCGAGGGCCGCGCGCCCATCGAGCTCATCGATGAGATCGAGAAAGTGCTGGGCATGAGCGTTGCGCCGATCACCTGGCCCATCGGCATGGGACGCGATCTGCGCGGCACTTATCATCTGCTCGAAGATCGTATCTATGTCTATGAGGCCGGTGAGCGCGGCCGCATCGGTGAGAACCACGTCATCGATGGCTTGCACAGCGACGCGGCGCAAGAGTTTCTCGGTGACCGCGCAAAAGCGTTTTATGACGAGGTCGATCTGGTCTGTGGTGCGGCACCGGCTTTCGATCCGGTGCTGTATCTGGCCGGCAAGCAGACGCCTGCGTTCTTTGGTTCGGCGATCAGCAACTTCGGTGTGGAAGAGTTGCTGCGCAGCTTCACACAGCATGCGCCGGCTCCGTTGCCGCGCGCCACGCGACAGCGTCCGGTGCAGGCCGATGAAGCCAAGCTGACCGGCTTCGTGTTTAAGATCCAGGCCAACATGGACCCCAGTCATCGCGATCGCATTGCGTTCTTTCGCATCTGCTCGGGTCGCTATGCTCCCGGTTTGCGCATGTATCACGTGCGCCTCGATAAAGACGTGCGCGTGGCCGATGCGCTGACCTTCATGGCCGGTGACCGTTCGCAGGCGCAGGAAGCCTATGCCGGTGACATCATCGGTCTGCATAACCACGGCACGATCAACATCGGTGACACCTTCACCGAAGGTGAGACGCTGGGCTTTACCGGCATACCCAGCTTTGCGCCTGAGATGTTCCGGCGCGCCGTGCTGAAAGATCCGCTCAAAGCCAAGGCCCTGGCCAAGGGTCTGGGACAGTTGTGCGAGGAGGGCGCGACGCAGTTGTTCCGGCCGCTGCGCAACAACGACATGATTTTGGGTGCTGTGGGTCAG
>CAIVTJ010000053.1 GCA_903908825.1 uncultured Pseudomonadota bacterium
CGCGTCGAGCAACTGCAGCGCCAGGGTGTCGCTGCAGTGCTGTTGCTGCGCCACCGGCTGCAAGCCCTGCAGCCAGGATGACCAGCCTTGGGTGACGCAGGCGATGAAGGCCGCATCGGTAGCGCTGTTCACGACCAGCGCTTGCACAGGCTCAAGCGATTGCCCGCTCCACGGTGTCAGTTGTTGCTGCAGCGCGCGCACCGCGGCACTGTCGCCGGCATTGACCCGCGCGGCCCATAGGCCGATGCCGCTGTCGGTGCTGAAGCGATGGCTGTACGTCAGTGTGACGATGCGCGCTGCCAACGCAGGGCTTTGACACAGCTGTGCCAAGACGGCGCCGGCTTCGACTGAGGCCAACTGATCTTTATCGCCCAACAACACCAGCCGCGTGGTCAAGGGCACAGATTCAAACAGCCGCGCCATCATGTCCAGGTCGACCATCGAGGCTTCATCAATGATGACGATGTCAGCCTCGAGCAAAGACCTTGGCTTGTGTGATGGTGTTGACCGGACACCCAGCAGACTGTGCAACGTCACCGCTTGCAGCGCTGTGACATCCAGTGAGAACCCGGCGGGCAGGTTCTGCGCGCTGCGGCCTATGGACTGCGTCAAGCGACTGGCGGCTTTACCGGTGGGTGCGGCTAGCTTGATGCGCGGCAGCGGTGCGCCGGCATCCTGCGCGACGCGCATCAGCAAGGCCAGCAAGCGCGTCACCGTGGTGGTCTTGCCGGTGCCCGGTCCACCGGTGATCAACGTAAAGACACCCTGTGCAGCGACCTCGCAGGCACGACGTTGCAAGTCGGCCACGCGTTGCGGCATCGACTCAGGGAACAGGGCCTCCAGCAGTGCAGCCAACTGCGGTGGTGACTGCACCGGCGCGGCGTTACGCTGCTGCAGCGAATGCAAAATCTGTTGCTCGGCGCTGTAGGGCCGGCGCAGATACAAGCGGTGCTCGATCAGCACCAAGGGGCTATTGGCCTGTTGGGCCCACGGCAGCGTTGCCGCGGCAGCCGGCAAATCGGGTGGCAACAGTTGCAGTTGTTCGCTGTTCCACGACAAGGTATCGGCTGCATTGAGCTGCAAGGCCTGCAAGTCCAGGCAGGCATGACCCTGGCCATATTGATAACTGGCCAAGGCAGCAAGCCAGGCATGACGCACATCGTCAGATGGTTGCGTGGCGAGCAGGAAGGCCACGAAGGCGCGATCCAGATCGCTGAAGGGGTGCTTGCGCAGCGGCCTGCCACAAAGCGCTCATGATGTGGCCTCACAGAAGTGCCGGTCTAGCGCCTCGATGAACTGACGGGGCGGCTTGTCGTGATACAGACCGCAGCCGGGTTGATCGACCAAGCGCAGGAAGAAGTACAGCGCACCACCGATGTGCCGGTCATAGTCGTAATCGGTCAGGCGGGCTTTAAGCAGACGATGCAGGGCCAGCAGATACAGGCTGTACTGCAGGTCATAGCGCTTTTCCAGAATCTTGTCGGTCATGGCCTGCTGCGTGGCTGCATCGATCTGGTTGGTCTTATAGTCCAGCACATACCACCGGCCCTGATGCTCGAGCACCAGGTCGAGCGAGCCGACCAACTGACCCTGCAAGGTTTCACGCGACAGCGGCGTGCGCGGCTGGCCGGGCTGCACATAGGTGTGCAGCAAGTCGTCGATGTGGCGTGTGGAAGCATGACGCAGACTGAGCACAAAGGGCATCTCGGCAACGGCGTGCTGCGGTGTCAACGCGCACAGTTGCAGCAGGCCCTCGGGCAGTGGCAGCTGGGCCTGAGTACAGGCCTGCACCCAATCTTGCAGCTGGTCGGCACTGACCTTTTCCGCAGCGAGGTTGCCCACATGCCGACGCAGCAGCTTCTGCCAGGTGGGTGACGTGCAGTCAGCAGGCAAGCGCCAGCCTTCATGCAACTGACACTCCAGCAGATCGTGCATTGCGGTGCCCAGACGCTCCGAGCCCTTCAGGGCTGACCACGGGTTGGTCAGCTGTAGCGGGTTGGTTTCACCCTCGGCATCGATCTGCCGGTCTTCGCGCAATTCGTCTTGCGCAGTCTTAGGCAGCGTAGTGCCCTTAGGCAAGTCGCGGGTCATCGACGAGAAGCTGCTGCTGCGCCACTGGCTGCGATGACGCCGTTGCGGCGTTTCAGCGTTGCGCGGCACTTCTACTGCAGCTGTGCCGGTCCAGCGTTGATCGTTGGACGGCGGCAAGGGCTCGATGCGGATGTCGCTGCACTGCCAGTCGTTCAGATGGTCTATGAGATCGTCGCTGCCCTTGCGGTTCAGCAGCATGTACAGGGGTGAGGCTTTGTACACCATATTCGGGGTGGCAGCGGCCATGAACAACGCGCGCTGGGCACGGGTCATGGCGACATAGAGCAAACGCACAGACTCTTCCTGCTGCGCTAGTTTTTCTTCGGCGGACAAGTCCTTTGCATGGGGAGTGCCATAGGCAAAAGGCAGGAACACGACCGGATATTGCAGTCCCTTGGACTTGTGCAGCGTAATGACTTTGACCAGCGCGGCATCGGTTTCCAGACGCAGCTGTGAGGCACCGCTGTCGGTGTTTTCGTCCGCACCGATCTGTTCACTTAAGAACCTTAGCAAGGCGGTTTCACCTTGCAGGCTGGACGAAGCCTCTTGCAGCAAGGCGGCCAGGTGCAACACGTTGGTGAGCTCGCGTTCGCCACTGTGGGTTTGCGCCAGCCACCGGGCGGCAACACCACGTTGATGCAGCAGCTGATGCACCATGGCCAGCACGCCCTGTGTGCGCCACAGGTCCTGCCAAGCCAGGAAGGTTTCGATCAAGGCTTCGAGGTTCTGATCATCCAGCAGCACTTGTTCGCGTTCTGCGGCACTCAGGCCATACAGCCGCGTGGCCACTGCCGAGCGGATGGCACGCAATGATCGGGGTTTGAGCACAGCCGCCAGCACATACCAGAGCTGCAAGGCCTGCGGACTGCGATAGACGCTGTCACGCTCAGAAAGATAAACGGTGGCCACTGCGCGTTCTTGCAACGCCTTGCGGATATAGCCGGCCTCTTTGCCGGTGCGCACCAACACGGCGATGTCGGCAGGTGCAACTTGGCCTTCCTGAAGCAGCGCGACGATCTGACTGGCCATGCCCTCGGCGAACTCGTTGCGCAGCGTCATTGCTTTGCAAGGCCCTGTCTCAGCGGCCGTCCACACGGTCAGCGCTGGCCAGTGTGTGCCATCGGGTCTTGGCACAGGCAACACACTAGCGGCGCGTTCTGCGGTAACCGGTTCATAGCCAATGTCTTGGAAAGGCCGGTGGGCTGTGCTGAACACGTGATTGACCGCATCGACCAAGGGCTTGGATGAGCGGAAGTTGCCGCTGAGGGTATGGACCTGCTTGGCCGCATCGCGGGCTTGCAGATAGGTTTGAAGGTCTGCGCCACGAAAGCTATAGATGGCTTGCTTGGGGTCACCGATCAGCACCAGCGCCGTGTCGGCCGGTTCATCGTCGGGGGTATCGGGAATGTAGATGTGTTGCAGCGCGCCATATTGCAGCTTGTCGGTGTCCTGAAACTCATCGACCAATGCCACGGGGTATTGCTGACGGATCAAGGCGGGCAAGCCACTGCCCGGTGTGGTGAGTGCATGGTGCAAGCGCTGCAGCAGGTCCTGAAAGTCGAACTCACCACGCTGCAGTTTGCGGCGCGTGGATTCGGCGCTGATCCAGTCGGCGGCGTGGTCATAGACGGCCTCCCAGGTGTCAGGCGCAGCGGCGCGCAAGGTCTCGAGGTCGGCAATGGTTTGATAGACGCCGAAGTGGTCTAGGGGTTTATTTTTCCCCTTGTTGACCTTAATACGGTCGAGCGAGAACTTGGCCGGAAAGTTATCGGTACTGTCGGCACCCTGTGCCCAAGCCTGCATGGCACGCATGTGCTCCGCATATTTTGTTATGCCGTAGGAATGGCCGTTTAAGTCGTTCTTGTAGGCACCCTCTAACTGGGCTTCAAGCTCTGGCCGATGCAGCGTCCACAGCGCACGGGCCTTGGTTTCCAGTGTTGCCAGATCAGTAAGCCATTGCGCTTTTTGATCAAAGGCTGCGGTAAATGCAGCCATAGCCGGTAATTGACTTAAGAGTGGCTGGTGCGAACGTTTGCTCAGGCGCTTGCGCAGCTGGGAGAGCAGATCGTCAGGAGAGCTGGCGAATTCTGTCAGCGCCAGCGTTTGCGCCGGGCTTAATGTGTAGACATGCAATCGCCAGTAGTCGTGCAACACCTGCTGTTGCAGCGCGTGCGGGTCTTCGATCTTGCGCTGCTCGAACAGGCTGACACTTTCAAAGGCATGCTCGCGCAGCATGCGGTGACTCCAGCCGTGTATCGTAAAGATGGCGGCCTCATCCATCGAACGGGCTGCCGTGTCGAGACGCAGCGCATCCCCCAACAGGTTCGGTCTGCGGCTATCCCGCAGCTGCAGCAGAAAGTCATCGGCCTTGGCCTCTGCCAGCGGGTCACGATGAAACACCCGCGCGGCCTGAGCCAAGCGTTCACGGATGCGCTCGCGCAGCTCTTCCATGGCGGCATCGGTAAAGGTCATCACCAGGATCTGACGCGGCTCTAAAGGCGCACAGCCATCACCCAGCACCAGGCGCAGATAGAGCGCTGCCAAGGTCCAGGTTTTGCCTGTACCGGCGCTGGCCTCAATGACCTGCACACCACGCAGTGTAAAGGTGTAGGGATCAAGCTTGATGGGCGGGGGCTTCATTCGTCAGCCTTAGTGGCGCAGGCCTCAAACAAGGCGCCATACAGCGCATCGGCCCACTGCGGCAGCTGCTGCGCGACATCGTCATAGCTATTGAACGACAGCTTCAGATAGGCAGAGGTGCTGTATTCACCTTGGAAATACCCGCCCTCCCAAGCTTCACTGGCTTTGTCATAGCCGGCGTCTTCATCATCTTTTTTGCCGGTGTGGCGGGCGCCTTGCAACCACGCACAGGCGCTCTTACGCGCCGCCGGTGCGGGTGCTTGCCAAGCGTCGTACCAGCACTGCTGCCACTGCTTCAGCAGTGTCTGTGCAGAGTCAGCTGACAGGGCTGACCAGTCGATTGTGGCGTCCAGTGCCACCACCACCGTACGCACCCGGAGACCCGCTGCACACAGCAGCACATGATCAAACCAATAGCGATGCAGTGCATGGTGTTTGAGCTTCTTGCGTTCTTTGTCGAACAGCCTCGCTGCGCGCACACACAGCTGCAGCAAGTCACCTTGGGCGTTTGCCCGCAGGTCTGCAAAGCTATACGCCAAGCCCTGTTCGCTCACGCGCACAGTGCCTGACGCCGGCTGCAGCAGCGCATAGGTCTGTTGCAGCTCGACTACCGTTCGATGCAAGGTGCTGGCGTCTTCGTGCAGTTGCTGCGCCAGCTGGTCACCCTGCGCTGCCAAGGGGAACAAGCCCTGCATGCGTTCCGGGCTCAACACATCGGCATCCGGATTTTTCAGCAGCGCGGCGACCAAGCGGTCACGCACGGTGTAGCTCTCTAAGCCATCCAGCGCAAAGGGCTCGTCTTCATTTAGGGCCTGGGCCGGTTCATCCAGATGCACGCCCAGGCGTTGCCGCCAGTACACCTCGACTGGGGCACGCAGCAGCCTGCGCAGGGCGTCGACTGTCAGTGCGTCTGACGGTGGTGTAACGGTGTGCGGCGCTGGCGCTGCGGTATCTGCGCTGCGGCGCGCGCGCAGCTGGTGCTGTGCCCAGTCACTGTCATAGGTCACAAAGCGGGTTTGGTCTGTGGC
>CAIVTJ010000054.1 GCA_903908825.1 uncultured Pseudomonadota bacterium
CGCGCCTCAAAGCGCAGCGACAGCGAGCGCTGCGACATGCGTTGTTTGGATTCCGGCGGATAGTGAGTGTTCTCGATGGCAAGGACAGTCAGATCGGCGTCGCGATAGACCACCTGCGGCTGTGCTGTAGCGGTGACTTCATGCGCCTTGAACAAGCTGGCCACTCGCGCTGATCGCGCTTCATCGACCCGCCGCACCTGCTCGTTGACCTGGTTGTAAGCGATGGCCGCCGCCACCAGACGGCGCGTGCCGGCCGGCCCATGAATGACCGTCGGCGCAACGCGACCGCCAGTCCATTGATGTCCCATCAAAGACACGACATCCGCCACATGATCGTCGTGCAGATGAGTCAGGAACACCTGCCCCACGTCGCGGTAGTTGAGGTTGGCCCGCACCAGCGCAGCCAAAGCCCCATAGCCGCAGTCGACCATATAAAGCCGCTTGTCGATGAGCAGCACGCTGGCGGACTCACCGCGCAGCAGGTTGAAGTTAGGTCCGCCTTGAGTGCCGAGCAGCAGTGCGCGCAAACCGCTGTCGGTGGCTGCACCCGCGGGCAAAGCGCTGGCAGCGGCCAAACCTGCGAGTGACTGCAACAAAAAGCGGCGACGTGGGTTGGCTGTAGCGATGATGCTGTTACTCCGTTTGTGGCTTAGCAAACCCCGCCTTGGCGAAGATGGCGCGCGCACGGTCACTCTGCAGGAAGCGCAGAAAACCGGTGGCATTACCACTGGCTTTGCGCGTCAGGGCCGCCGGATAGCGGATAGGCGCATGACTGCTGGCCGGGAACACATCTACCACGCGCACCTTGGCCTCTGCCCTTGCATCGGTGGCATAGACGATGCCCAAGGGTGCTTCGCCACGCGCGACGAAGTTCAGGGCAGTGCGCACGTTATCGGCAGCGACGATGCGACTTGCGATGGCAGGCCACACGCCCAACTGCGTCAGCGCGGCTTGCGCATATTTGCCCACCGGCACCGAATCCGGATCGCCTGTGGACAAACGGCCGGACGGACCCAACGCTGCGGCCAGCCCAAACCCCGGCGCAATTTTCAGCTGCAGGGTGCTGTCAGCGGGTGCAACCAGCACCAGCGCATTGGCCGCGATATCGATACGCGTGGCGGGTTGGATGAGCTGGCGGGCCTGCAGATAGTCCATCCAGTCCTGATCCGCAGACACAAACACATCGGCTGGCGCACCCGATTCGATCTGTCGTGCCAGCGCCGAACTGGCGGCGAAAGAAAAGCGCACGGCCTGCCCGCTGCTCGCGGTGTAGGCCACACCGGCCTGCTGCAGAACATCGGTCAGCGAGGCGGCAGCAAAAACAGTCAGCACCGGCTCAGCCGCTTTGGCGGCCGTTAGCCCGAAGCACAGTGCACATAAGACGACCCGAAAGATTCTTTGCACGGTTTAACTATCCGTGAGCATGACCGCTGTATCTTACAGGCCTTATGTCCCTACCCAGCTAGCCATCGTCAGGAGAGCGACCCTCATGAGCACCTCAGCACACGCTGCCACGCCCGCCCCTTTTCATCTGCTGATCAACGGCAAGCTCGTCGCGGGCGCGTCGAGCTTTGACGTGATCAACCCGGCGACCGAAACGGTGTTCGCCGCCTGCCCGCGTGCCGATCTGGCGCAGTTGAACCAGGCTGTGGCCGCTGCCAAAGCCGCCTTCCCCGCTTGGGCCGCCAAGCCGCTGCGCGAGCGCGCTGCGCTGCTGGTCAAACTGGCCGACGCGATGGACGCCCACGCGGCTGACATTGCGCCGGTGCTGACTCAAGAACAGGGCAAGCCGCTGGGCGGTGCCGGCTACGAGATGATGATCGCTGCCGGCACGCTGCGCGCTTTTGCCGCCATGGACCTGCCGCCCACCGTCATCAAAGACACCGCTGACACGCAGGTCATCCGCCAGCGTTCACCGCTGGGTGTGGTGGCCGCCATCGCACCGTGGAACTTCCCCGTCATCATGATGATGACCAAAGTCGCGCCCGCATTGCTGGCCGGCAATACCGTGGTGTTCAAACCCGCACCGACCACCCCGCTGGCGTCGCTGCGCGTGGGCGAACTGTGCGCCGACATCTTCCCGCCGGGCGTCATCAACATCATTGCCGATGTGAACGACCTGGGCGATGCGCTGACCAGTCACCCCGATGTGGCCAAAGTGGCCTTCACCGGCTCGACGGCCACAGGCCGCAAGGTCATGGCCAGCGCAGCACCCACACTCAAGCGCCTGACGCTGGAGCTGGGCGGCAACGATGCCGCCATCGTGCTGGATGATGTGAACCCCAAAGAGATCGCGCCCAAGCTGTTCTTTGCAGCGATGGTCAACTCGGGTCAGGTGTGCCTGGCGGCGAAGCGCATCTACTTGCCCGAGTCTTTGTATGACGCCATCTGCGCTGAACTGGCGGTGCTGGCCGATGCGGCCGTGGTGGGCAACGGACTGGACCCGGCGTCGCAGTTCGGCCCTGTGCAAAATCGCATGCAGTACGAGAAGGTCAAAGCCATCATCGACGAAGCGCGTGCACGCGGCACAGTGATCGGTGGCGGCAAGGCCTTCGAGGGTCCGGGCTTTTTCATCCGCCCGACTATCATCGCGGGCCTGCCCGACGATGCGCGGCTGGTGTGCGAAGAGCAGTTCGGCCCGGTCATGCCGGTGCTCAAATATTCCAAGCTCGAAGACGCTATCGCGCGCGCCAACGACTCGGAATATGGTTTGGGCGGCACCGTGTGGTCAGCCAGCACCGAGCGCGCTGTGCAGGTGGCGCAGCAACTGCACACCGGCACGGTGTGGATCAACAAGCACCTGGACCTCTCGCCCGACGTGCCCTATGGCGGCACCAAGCAATCGGGCTATGGCGCCGAGTTGGGTCAGCAGGGCTTGGAGGAATACACCCAGGTGCGCAACATCAACATCGCCAAGTAGGGCTTATTGCCTGGCGGCTACCGGGTCACGGTGCCTGCCGTGACCACGGTTATACTTGCCGCACCGGCTCGAAACTAAACGTTGGGGAACTCATGATGAAA
>CAIVTJ010000055.1 GCA_903908825.1 uncultured Pseudomonadota bacterium
CAATTCCTCCTTGAGCAGATACATCGCGATGCCGCCCTTTTGATAGTGGATGTAGCCCTGATTCTCCACCCGCATCAGCGGCAACTCCTCGAGCTTCTCGCAACCGCGCGCACGCAGGTACCTATCCATCTCCAACTTGAGGAACTTGCGGATCTGTTCGGGCCCGTACACTTTCTCCATCACCAGCAGCGCTGAGTACTGCGCCATCGACTCGACCAAGAAGGTGTTGCCCTGTTGGTCCGCGCTTGTCAGCTGATGCCCCCACCACTGGTGACCAATCTCGTGGGCGGTGACATAGGTGACACTGTCAATGTCTTCGGGGTCCTTGCGACTGAGGATGAAGCCCATCGACTCAGAGTAGGGAATCGTGTTGGCAAACGACTGGGCATAGCTGGCATACGCCGGGAACTCCAGAATCCGCAGCTGACGGAACTGGAACGGACTGAAGGCCTCACTGAACACATCCAACGACGTCTTCATCGCCGCCAGCATGGTGGCGGTGTTGTGGTCGTGCGCCGGGTGGTGATAGACGGCCAGATCAACTTCATGCCAGTGGTCACGCGCAACCTCATAGCGCGCCGACTGGATGGAAAAGAAGTTCTGGATCGGCGCATCAGTGCGATAGCGGGCAATGCGCCGGCCACCCTCCACACGTTCAAACTCCTGATAGCCCGGTGCCACCACCAACTGGTCGGCCTCGGTCGACACCGTGATATCGGCATTGACCCAGTCACTGTCGCGGCGCAGCCCGTTAAAGCCGCGGGCGCTGTCATCTTCGAGCTTGGCAGGGCGCAGTTCAGCCTCAAGCCCGTACTTGCGGCGCTTGATGCGGTCCGAGAGGAAGTCACCGCGAAACACACCCAAGCCTGGCGCGATCTCGCTGTTGTCAATGAAGGTACCGTTACCCACTATGCGGGTATCGTTACCGCGATGACGAAAGCCCACCTGCTCCCGCACGGTTGCAAAGCGCAGCGTCAGACGCGCACCGGGCGCCAGCGGCTGATCAAGCCGGTAAATTCGATAGCCAAACTTCGGCAGCTCCTTCTCAAGCTGCGCACCCTCCAGCTGCATCTGAGTCACTTGCAGGTCACGGTCTATGTTGACGTGCACCTGTTGTAGCGGCTCGCTGGTGCGGTTCTCGAGCACATAGCTGCCGTGAGTGACCACGCGCGACTGCGACGGATACAGCGCCACATCCAGCACCACCTCTGCGATGCGCGGCTGTGGCAGGGCCTCGTATTGCAGCACGGCCTTTTCTTTGTCGGCGGTCCAACGATCGACATCTTGGGCCGTGCGATATGGGTTGAGCACGTTGGTGTTGTAGAAGATGTAGCTGCCCAAGCCCACCATCGCCAGCAGCGCAACCCCTGCAACGGCACCTGCAGGGCCTGCCAGCCGCGCCGGCACGCGCTTGAACCTTGCCTTCAACGGCACCACCGTGCCGCGGCGCCACAGCGACTGCGTCAGCACCATCAAGATCAACGCAAAGGCGCTCCAATAGGCTTGGAACCAGCCAGCATGGGCCGCAAACGCACCCTGGCCGTTCATGTCCGAGAGCGGCACACCGGGTGCGCTGGCGTACAGATACAGGTGATGCTCAAAGCCCATGCTGCCCAGCGTTCTACGCGCCACGATGAACACCAGCATGGCCAGCCAACCGGCCTGCTTGTTGGGCACCAGTGTTTGCACGAACACGGCCAACACCGCCATCAGCGTGACGTCGATGCTCCAAGGCACCACGTACCACAACAGATAATGGCCAAACTCCAGTTGCGTATAGCCCTTGAGCAACTGCACCACCATAGCGGCGATCGTGCTGCCGGCCAGTGTCGACACCAGCACCAGTGTTATGGCCAGCATCTTGGGCACCATGAAGGCCCAGTCCGGTGCCGGCGTCACGTCGAGTATTTCGTGTGTACGCCGGTCACGACTGCTCCACACCAGTTCGCCCGCGTAATAGATCGCGATGATCAGCGGAATAATGGCGAAGCTGATTTGCAACGCCGCGATCATTACGCGCGTTACTGGCAATGTCTCGACTTCATACATCCGGCTGGCAAACCACAGCGAGCCTGCGGCATTTACACAGCCAAAGAACACCAGCACCACATAGCCCGGGTTGCGAAAGGCAGCGGCCATATCAAAGCGCACCAGCGCCCACACCGCCGCTGCGCCACCGGGTTTGCCGGTAGGCATTGGCACCACGCTTGCCACCGGCGCAGCCTCAACAATCGCCTTGATTCGCTTAGCCGCCTTAGGCGCACGGCCTTCAACGCGGTACAGCCGCAATGCCAGCGCCAGCACCACTGCAGTCAGTCCCACCCAAATCAGGCGGTTCCACAGCAGCGTGCCCTGCAGTGCCGGCATGAGGGTGTTGCGCTCGGCGGCTGTCCAGTACTTGGTGGCCAAGCCCACAGCAGCCATACCAAAAGGGTCAAACAAGGCAACCCAATATTCAAACTGAGGTTTGTCCAGCAGCCCCATGGCGACCAGATACAACACCAGAAACACCACAGTGCCGATATAAGTGGCCATCATCGAGCGTGTGGCGATGGCCAGCGCAAAAAGTGCCGCCGACATCACCAGCAAGGTGGGCCCGCAGAACAGAAGCCAGGCTTGCAAGTACCACAACAGGTGAAACGGGCCGACCGTCTCGGCATCGAGCCACGGCATGGCCGCACCGATGGCATTGCCTATCGGCACGCTGGAAAACACCAGCAGAGCTACCGCAAAAGCGCCAACAAAACGACCGAGAAGATAGTCGTTACGACCTAATCGCGTGCTGTGTACGATGGCGCCAAAGCGCGTCTCGTCATCGCGCACCAC
>CAIVTJ010000056.1 GCA_903908825.1 uncultured Pseudomonadota bacterium
AGGATCTTCGACACGACGCCGGCGCCGACCGTACGGCCACCCTCGCGGATAGCAAAGCGCAGGCCTTCGTCCATCGCGATGGGGGCGATCAGCTCGACCATCATCTTGATGTTGTCGCCAGGCATCACCATCTCAGCGCCGCCGTCCAGCTCGATCGAGCCCGTGACGTCGGTGGTGCGGAAATAAAACTGCGGACGATAGCCCTTGAAGAACGGCGTGTGACGACCGCCCTCTTCCTTGGTCAGCACGTACACTTCGCACTCAAACTTGGTGTGCGGCAGAATCGAACCGGGCTTGGCCAGAACCTGACCACGCTGCACGTCCTCACGCTTGGTGCCACGCAGCAGCACGCCCACGTTGTCGCCAGCCTGACCTTCGTCCAACAGCTTGCGGAACATCTCAACGCCCGTGCAGGTCGTCTTGACCGTCGGCACCAGGCCGATGATCTCCACTTCCTCGTTGATCTTGACGATGCCGCGCTCGATGCGACCCGTCACCACCGTGCCACGGCCGGAGATCGAGAACACGTCCTCAACAGGCATCAGGAAGGGCTTGTCCACTTCGCGCTTGGGAACCGGAATGTAACGGTCCATCTCGGCAACCAGCTTCACAACCGCAGGCACACCGATCTCGCTGGTGTCGCCCTCAAGCGCCTTCAGCGCCGAGCCCACCACGATCGGCGTGTCGTCGCCGGGGAACTTGTAAACCGACAGCAGCTCGCGGATCTCCATCTCCACCAGCTCCAGCAGTTCCTTGTCGTCCACCATGTCGGCCTTGTTCATGAACACGACGATGTACGGCACACCCACCTGACGGGCCAGCAGAATGTGCTCGCGCGTCTGCGGCATCGGGCCGTCTGCGGCCGAGCACACCAGAATCGCGCCATCCATCTGCGCCGCACCGGTGATCATGTTCTTCACATAGTCAGCGTGCCCAGGGCAGTCAACGTGCGCATAGTGACGCTCGTCCGACGAGTACTCCACGTGCGCCGTGGAAATGGTAATACCACGCGCCTTCTCTTCAGGCGCCTTGTCAATCTGGTCATACGCCATGAAGGCGCCGCCGTGCATCTCGGCCATCACTTTCGTGAGCGCCGCCGTCAGCGTCGTCTTGCCATGGTCAACGTGACCAATCGTGCCCACGTTTACGTGCGGCTTGCTGCGCTCAAATTTCTCTTTGGACACTGTATTGACTCCAAGCTAGTAACGTTGATTAGGTTTTGATGATGCTGTCGGAAATATTGGGAGGCACTTCAAGGTAGCGCGAGAACTCCATCGTGAACGTCGCGCGACCCTGGCTCATAGAACGTACTGTCGTGGCATAGCCGAACATCTCGGACAATGGCACGTCAGCATTGACGAGTTTGCCGCCGGCTGCGTCTTCCATGCCGGTGATCTGACCGCGGCGGCGATTGAGATCGCCGATCACGTCGCCGGAATATTCTTCCGGTGTGACCACTTCGACTTTCATGATGGGCTCGAGCAGAACCGGACGCGCATGGCGGAAGCCATCTTTGAAGCCCATAGAGGCGGCGATCTTAAAGGCCATCTCGTTGGAATCGACGTCATGGTATGAACCGTCGAACAGCGTGACCTTGACGTCGACCACCGGATAGCCGGCGATGACGCCCGTGTCGACGGCTTCTTTGATGCCTTTGTCGACAGCAGGAATGAACTCGCGCGGCACCGAACCGCCGACGATGCCATTGACGAACTCATAGCCCTTGCCCGACTCATTGGGCTCGATCTTCAGCCACACATGACCGTATTGACCGCGACCGCCGGACTGGCGCACGAACTTGCCTTCTGAGTCGACGGTATCGCGGATAGTCTCGCGATAAGCAACCTGCGGCTTGCCGACGTTTGCGTCGACCTTGAACTCGCGCTTCATGCGATCGACGATGATTTCCAGGTGCAACTCGCCCATGCCTGAGATCAGCGTCTGACCGGACTCTGCGTCGGTGCTGACGCGGAAGGAAGGGTCCTCTTTGGCCAGACGCTGCAGCGCCATGCCCATCTTTTCCTGATCGACATTGGTGCGCGGCTCTACCGCGACTGATATCACGGGGATGGGGAACACCATCTTTTCGAGCGTGATGATGTGATCAACAGAGCACAGCGTATCGCCGGTATAGACGTCTTTGAGGCCGACTGCTGCCGCGATGTCACCGGCATGCACTTCTTTGATGTCGGTGCGATCGCTGGCGTGCATCTGCAGCAGACGACCGATGCGCTCTTTTTTGTCTTTGGTGGGTACAAACACCATGTCGCCTTGCGTCATGGTGCCGGAGTACACACGGAAGAACGTCAGGTTGCCGACAAACGGGTCGTTCAAAATCTTGAAGGCCAGCGCTGCAAACGGCTGGTCATCAGCAGGCTTGCGGGAGATGGTGTCACCGTTCTCGGCCAAGCCTTTGGTGTCGGGGATTTCCACCGGCGACGGCATGAACTCGACAATGGCATCGAGCAGCGCCTGCACGCCTTTATTCTTGAAGGCCGTGCCGCACATACACAGCACGATGTCGTTACGCAGTGCACGGATGCGCAGGCCACGGCGGATCTCGGCTTCGGTGAGTTCGGTCTCGCCCAGATATTTGTCGAGCAGCTGCTCATCAGCCTCGGCGGCGGCCTCGATCATGCGGCCGCGTGCCAGCAAGGCCTCGTCGAGCAGCTCGGCCGGGATCTCCCGATATTCGAACTTCATGCCCTGGGTCGCCATGTCCCAGTAGATCGCCTTCATGCGGATCAGGTCGACCACGCCTTCGAAATCATCTTCTGCGCCAATGGGCAACTGGATGGGCACAGGGTTGGCGCGCAACCGGGTGCGGATCTGCTCGATACAGCGGTCGAAATTGGCGCCGGCGCGATCCATCTTGTTGACGAAGGCGATGCGCGGCACTGAATAGCGGTTCATCTGCCGCCACACGGTCTCGGACTGCGGCTGCACACCCGCTACGGCGCAAAACAAAGCCACCGCACTGTCGAGCACGCGCAGAGAACGTTCGACTTCGATGGTGAAATCGACGTGGCCCGGGGTATCAATGACATTGATGCGGTGCTCGGGGTAGGAGTTGTCCATACCCCGCCAGAAGCAAGTGGTGGCGGCTGACGTGATAGTTATGCCGCGCTCCTGCTCCTGCTCCATGTAGTCCATGATGGCCGCACCATCATGGACTTCGCCGATTTTGTGCGACACGCCTGTGTAGAACAGGATGCGCTCGGTCGTGGTCGTCTTCCCGGCATCGATATGCGCGGAAATGCCGATGTTACGGTAGCGTTCGAGAGGCGTGACGCGAGCCACAACGGCATATCCTTATCGATGAACCGGCGCTTACCAGCGGTAATGCGCGAAGGCCTTATTGGCCTCAGCCATGCGATGGGTGTCCTCACGCTTACGTACTGCACCGCCACGGTTCTCAGCAGCGTCCATGAGTTCATGGGCGATACGGAAGGCCATGGACTTTTCGGTGCGGCTGCGGGCCGCGTCGATGACCCAGCGCATAGCCAGAGTCTGGCGACGGCTGGCGCGCACTTCGATAGGCACCTGATAGGTGGCACCACCGACGCGACGGGACTTGACCTCGACGGCGGGCTTGACGTTGTCGAGTGCCTGCGAGAGGACGGTGAGCGAATCACCACCCTGCTTACCGGTCTTCTCGGCAATACGCTCGAGCGCACCGTAAAGAATGCGTTCTGCGGCGGACTTCTTGCCATCCTGCATGACCACGTTCATGAACTTAGCGAGCATGTCGCTGTTGAACTTCGGGTCCGGCAGGATGGTGCGATTGGGGGCTGCTGCTCTGCGCGACATGGCTCGCTACTCCTGATTACTTTTTCGGGCGCTTGGCGCCGTACTTCGAGCGGCTCTGACGACGGTCGCTGACGCCTGAGCAGTCGAGCGAGCCGCGAACCGTGTGATAACGAACGCCAGGGAGGTCCTTGACGCGACCGCCGCGGATGAGCACCACCGAGTGCTCCTGAAGATTGTGGCCTTCACCACCGATGTAGCTGGTGACCTCGTAGCCATTGACCAGCCGCACGCGGCAGACCTTACGAAGCGCCGAGTTGGGCTTCTTGGGGGTCGTGGTGTACACGCGAGTGCACACGCCACGCTTTTGCGGGGCGGCGCCCAGGGCGGGAACCTTGGTCTTCTCAGCACGAGTCCTGCGCGGTGCGCGGATCAGCTGACTTGTAGTTGCCATGCAATCTCCGAAAATGTTCGATCTTGCAGACAGATCGGGCCACACGTTTGAGGTGCGGCCCGGCTGTTTGCCATTGGCTATTGTAGACCTGACGGTTCAAGGGCAGGCCGGTAGGGCCGGCGATTCTAGGAAGCGCCCCTCGAACTGTCAATGTAAGTTGTAACTTTCCGTGCGCCGCCCTAGCGGGAGGCGCTCTCTTCCTCACTCACCGGTGCGTCGTCGTTGTCGGGCAAACCGCCACCGACGTCCATAAAGCTGCGATGCGGGGTGTCGCTCTGAACCCGGCTCTGGCGCCGGCCCTCGTGCGCCGCAAAGCCCGTACCTGCCGGGATGAGACGACCCACGATGACGTTTTCCTTGAGACCGCGCAGATCATCCTTGAGGCCGCGGACGGCCGCCTCGGTGAGCACGCGGGTGGTCTCCTGGAAGGACGCCGCCGAGATGAACGACTCGGTCGCCAGCGAAGCCTTGGTGATACCCAGCAAAACCGGCTGCAACTGCGCCGCCTGCTTGCTGTCCTTGCGGGCGCGGTCGTTGATGTCCAGCGCACGGGAGCGGTCGAGCTGCTCGCCGCGCAGCAGCGCGGTTTCGCCGATGGTCAGCACCTCGGTCTTGCGCAGCATCTGGCGGATGATGACCTCGATGTGCTTATCGTTGATCTTCACGCCCTGCAGACGGTAGACCTCCTGGATTTCGCGCACGAGGTAGTTGGCCAGCTCTTCGATGCCACGCAGACGCAGGATGTCGTGCGGGTTGGGCTCGCCGTCGGCGATAACCTCACCACGCGCCACCTGCTCGCCTTCGAACACATTGAGCTGGCGCCACTTGGGAATCAGCTCTTCGTACTTCTCGCCTTCCTCTGGCGTGATGACCAGACGACGCTTGCCCTTGGTCTCCTTGCCGAAGCTGACGGTACCCGAACGCTCGGCCAGGATCGCCTGATCCTTGGGCTTGCGGGCCTCGAACAGATCGGCCACGCGGGGCAGACCGCCGGTGATGTCACGGGTCTTGGAAGACTCTTGCGGGATGCGGGCGATGATGTCACCGACCGACACCTTGACGCCGTCGGTCAGGCTGACCAAAGCGCCGGCAGGCAGCGTGTAAACGGCCGGGATTTCGGTGTTGGCGAACAACACTTCCTTACCCTTGGCGTTCACCAGCTTGATGGTGGGCTTGAGTTCCTTGCCGCCGCGCTGCTTGGAGTCCTGCACCACGGTGCTGGTCAAGCCGGTCACTTCGTCCGTCTGCGACGCAACCGTCAGGCCGTCGACGAAGTCCTGGAAGCGCAGGAAGCCGGCCACCTCGGTGACCACCGGGTGGGTATGCGGGTCCCAGGTCGCCACGACCTGCCCGCCGACCACCTTGTCATGCTCTTTCGAGTTGATGACAGCGCCGTAGGGGATCTTGTAGCGCTCGCGCTCGCGACCGAAGGCGTCGACCACACCCAGCTCGCCGGAACGCGACACGGCCACCAGATGGCCCTTCTCGTGTTGCACGGTCTTGATGTTGTGGAAGCGCAGCGTACCGGGATTGCGGATCTCGACGCTGCTGGCAGCAGCCGCTCGCGATGCCGCACCACCGATGTGGAAGGTACGCATGGTCAGCTGAGTGCCGGGCTCGCCGATGGACTGGGCAGCGATAACGCCGACCGCCTCACCGATGTTGATCAGGCGACCGCGGGCCAGATCACGACCGTAGCAGCTGGCACAGACGCCATAGCGGGTCGAGCAGGTGATGGGCGAGCGGACGCTGACCTGGTCGACGCTCTCGCTCTCCAGCAGCCGGACCAGCTCTTCGTCGATCAAGGTGCCACGCGGCAACAACAGCTCTTCGGTGCCGGGCTTGTTGACGTCAGCGGCCAGCACACGGCCGAGCACGCGCTCGCCGAGGCCTTCGACCACGTCGCCACCCTCGACCAGAGGCGCCATAAACAGGCCTTCCTCGGTGCCGCAATCGATCTCGGTAACCACCAGGTCCTGCGCCACGTCGACCAGACGACGCGTCAGGTAACCGGAGTTAGCGGTCTTCAGCGCGGTATCGGCCAGACCCTTGCGGGCGCCGTGGGTCGAGATGAAGTACTGCAACACGTTGAGGCCTTCACGGAAGTTCGCCGTGATGGGCGTCTCGATGATCGAGCCGTCGGGCTTGGCCATAAGGCCGCGCATACCCGCCAGCTGACGGATCTGAGCGGCAGAACCGCGGGCGCCCGAGTCAGCCATCATGAAGATCGAGTTGAACGACTTCTGACGCTGTTTGACGCCCTTGTGATCGGTCGCCTCTTCGGTGCCGAGCTTTTCCATCATCGCCTTGGCGACCTGATCGTTAGCACGCGACCAGATGTCCACGACCTTGTTGTAGCGCTCGCCGTTGGTCACCAGACCCGAGGCGTACTGGTCTTGGATTTCTTTCACTTCGCGATCGGCAGCAGCCACCAGGCGGGTCTTCTGCTCGGGGATGACAATGTCATCGATGCCGAACGACATGCCCGAACGGGTGGCGTACTGGAAGCCGGTGTACATGAGCTTGTCGGCAAACACGACCGTTTCTTTCAGACCCAGCAGGCGGTAGCACAGGTTGATGGTGGCCGAGATGTGCTTCTTGGTCATGTCCTGGTTGATGAAGTCGAAAGGCATGCCCTTGGGCAGGATCTCCGACAACAGCGCGCGGCCCACGGTGGTGTTGATGTGACGGATCACGGCCTTCTCAGCCGGCTTGCCGTCCACCATCGGGAACTCACGGATGCGGACGCGCACCTTGGCCTGCAAGTGCACCATGCGGCTCTCGTAAGCACGATGCGCCTCGTGCACGTCGCTGAAGGCCATGCCCTCACCGGTGACGCCCACGTTTTCACGGGTCAGGTAGTACAGACCCAGCACCACGTCCTGCGACGGCACGATGATGGGTTCACCGTTAGCGGGCGACAGGATGTTGTTCGAGGACATCATCAAGGCGCGGGCCTCGAGCTGTGCCTCGATGGACAGCGGCACGTGTACCGCCATCTGGTCACCGTCAAAGTCGGCGTTGAAGGCCGTGCAAACCAGCGGGTGCAGCTGGATAGCCTTGCCTTCAACCAGCACCGGCTCGAAGGCCTGGATGCCGAGGCGATGCAGTGTCGGGGCGCGGTTGAGCAGCACCGGATGTTCGCGGATGACCTCTTCGAGGATGTCCCAGACTTCCGGACCTTCACGCTCGACCAGACGCTTGGCGGCCTTGATAGTGGTCGCCGAATCACGGATCTGCAGCTTCTGGAAGATGAACGGCTTGAACAGCTCGAGCGCCATCTTCTTGGGCAGACCGCACTGCTGCAGACGCAGCGTCGGGCCGACCACGATGACCGAACGGCCGGAGTAGTCGACGCGCTTACCTAGAAGGTTCTGACGGAATCGTCCCTGCTTGCCCTTCAGCATGTCAGACAACGACTTGAGCGGACGGTTTCCAGGACCGGTCACCGGGCGACCGCGACGGCCGTTGTCGAACAAGGCGTCCACTGCTTCTTGCAGCATGCGCTTCTCGTTCTCAACGATGATCTCCGGCGCACCAAGGTCG
>CAIVTJ010000057.1 GCA_903908825.1 uncultured Pseudomonadota bacterium
CCCGGTCCGTTTATCGAAGGGCTAGAGGCCGCCGATTCCATCAAGGCGCTGCAAGCGGCACTGGCCGTTGCGGCGCGCAAGGCCGAGCCGGGTGAGTGGCTGGCGGCCATCGGCGGGTTCACGCCGGGGCAGTTCGCAGAGCGGCGCATGCCCACGCGCCAGGAGCTCAGCGCGGCAGTGCCCGATCACCCGGTGTACATGCAGATCGGTTATTCGACCCGTGGCCTTACTAACGACGCAGGCCGCCGCGCCTTGCAGGCGGCGGGCATCGCAACGTCCGAGGCCGGTGATGTGGCGACCGACGGCGCGGGTCTTACCTATGTGCTGCGATCGGCCAACGACGCGCGCATGCGGCGCCGCTTTCCGGACTACCTGAACTATGCCGTCTCGCTGGGCCTGACCACGGTGGTCGATCAGGCTTGTTGCGATTGGCTGGGTGCACACCTGACCGCCGCAGATCGGCCGGACCTGAAGTTCGCCGAGGAGTTTTGGCGGGCCGGCAAGTTGCCGCTGCGCCTGCGCATCCAGTACGACCATCGCGACACGCGCGACCAGAACGACATCCACTCGGCGTCCGCGCGCATTGCCAACGCCACGCAGGGCTTGGGCGATGGCATGTACAAGGCGGTGCGTTTTGGCGAGCAGGTCATCAAAGCCGGTGCCACCGACGACGAAGTGTTTGAGGTGTATCTGCGCGCCGCCAAGGCCGGCTGGGCGCTGTCGCAGCACACCATCAAAGAAGACGAGATCGAGCGCTATCTGAAGGTCATGGAGCGGGTGGCGGCCGCAACGCCCATCAGTTCGCTGCGCTGGACCTTGGAGCACGTGTTTGAGATCACCCCCAACCAGGTCGAGCGGCTCAAGCGCATCGGTGTGGGCGTGCGTGTGCAGGATCACGACTACATCCGCAACGCCAACTCATCGTGGAAGCCCGGCCCGCCGTATCGCATGTTGCTCGAAAGCGGTATCCGCATCGGCGCCGGCTCGGACTCGGCTGTGGTGGGTGCGCTGAACCCGTGGTTGGGTCTGTATTTCATGGTGACCGGCAAGGACGCTTCGGGCGAACTGCTGCTGCCTGGCCAGCAGATCTCGCGCAAAGACGCGTTGCGGCTTTATACCGCCGCTAACGCTTGGTTCAATTTTGAAGAGCGCGATATGGGGTCTATTGAGGCCGGGAAGCTGGCTGACCTGGTGGTCTTAGATAAGCCCTATCTGGACATCAGCAACGACGACATTAAACAGATGAAGCCGCTGCTGACGATGGTCGGTGGCCGTGTTGTCCATGCACGGGCACCGTTTGTGGCGCTGAGGGCAGAGATGACTAAGTGAGAGTTGCACCTTCTTCAGAGTTCAAGGCATCCCTGTAAGGCAGGCTCAGGGTTGTCCCAGTTGCTCATCGAGGTCCGCCGGTAAGGTGATCTGGTACTTGGCGTTCAGCTTGCCGTCTTTGATGAGCGCACGCTTGCCGTGGCCTAGGTTGACTCCGTTCAGATCAAGATGCGCAAACCAAGCGTGGCCTTGCCGCTCGGCTAGGGCGAGGAACAGACGTTTGGCTTTGATGCTGCGGCAGCGCAGCAGCAGCGTGCTGAGCAGCTGTGGCCGCAGCGTGGCCAGCCCCTGAAGCAGAGCGTCTAGTTCGTGCACCAAGGCCTTGTCTGGTGCCTCATCGCACAACTCTAAAATCGCCCGCTCGGGTAGGGCGAAAACAACGCCAGCCGCTGCCGTATCGGGCGCTGCGCGTTCGAGGCCCTGTGCCGCCAAGGCAGCGTCGGGTTGGTCAGCGCCGAAGTTCAAAAGCGGCCAATCAAAGGGACTTTTGCCGCAGTGTTTGATGTGTTCGCGCAGCGGCAGCTTCAGGGCCCACGCAGGCAGTTTTGCGGGGCTGTATAGCGTGACGGTCGCCGGTTCGCCTAGCCGCAGATAGTGCTCGTGCCCTTGGCGGGCCAGCGCGAAACGGCCGCCGACATAGACCGGGATTTGCTCCAGTAACTGCAAGCTGCGCAGCAGGCCCTCCCAGGTCAGCCTGCCGCCCTTGCGGAGGTAAACCCCGCGAGCCGGTGATTGCAGCCAGCTGCCAGCCATGTAGCGGGCCACGAGATTGCCGGCGTAGCCGTCGGCTCGCAGCCAGCGGCTGGAGACCAGCGTGGTGTCTGAAAGGGACTCCAGAAGGTGGTTTAGCTTGTTGTGATTTTGATCACTCATGGTGAGCAAAATATAATTTTCGTAAACCAATGGCAAGATTTGGTTTGCAAAAGGCGGTTTTTCGTCACTTAGGGTGACTTTTATTGGCTGATTCTAAACCTGCAGCCG
>CAIVTJ010000058.1 GCA_903908825.1 uncultured Pseudomonadota bacterium
ACGTCGGGCGAAGCGCCGCGTGTACTGGCAAACCGCATCAGTCAGTCACCAGGCGCGCACCGGCCGATCTCATCGGGACCACCCAGTGATCGACCTCAAGATTGTTGAGCGCGAACTGCGCGATCATGGCCTGACGGACACGCTCGGCATCGGCATCCAGTGCCAGTGCAAACATGGTCGGACCTGCGCCGGAGATGGAGCAACCCAATGCACCCTGCGCCATGGCCGCATCACGCACTTGCATGAAGCCCGGGATCAGCAGCAACCGCTGCGGCTCGATGACCACGTCCTGCAGCGTTTCGCGGATCAGATCGATGTCATCGGTATAGCAAGCCGAAATGAACCCGGCCAGGTGAGCGGTCTGCCAGACAAAGTCCGACATCTGCACCGAGCCGCTGAGGATGGCGCGTGCCTGCTTGGTCGAAACATACAAGTGCGGATGGGCAATGACTGCGCTGACACCCTTGGGCACCGGGATCTGTTTGACGCGCGGATGATCGATGCCGACAGTCAGGACCAAGCCACCGAACAGCGACGGCGAGATGTTGTCGGCGTGACGCGAGCCACTGGCAACCGCCTCGCCTTGCATGGCAAAGCCCAGCAGATCGATGAGCGGCAACGGCACCGGCAACAGCGCATTGGCCGCCACCACAGCAGCCACGGCAGAGGCCGCGGAACCCCCCAGACCGGAACTCAGCGGGATGCCCTTTTCGATTTCCAAATCTATGCCGAAGTCCAAACCCAAGGTTTCGACCATGGCCATGACGGCGCGGCCGGCGGTGTTGCGCGCAGCCTCGAGTGGCAGGTCTTCTTGGGTGCCGCGTATGGCCAGCACGCGCACACCTGGCGTGGCGCTGCGTGTTGCCGTGACACGATCACCCAAGGCATCGACTGAAAAACCGAGGATGTCAAAACCGATGGCGACGTTAGCCACAGAGGCCGGTGCAAAGGCCGTGGCGCGATTCACACTCATAGACGGGCTCCAAGATAGGCCGACAGCCGCAGCAGATCGGCGAACACGCCACCGGCGGTGACCTCAGGGCCTGCGCCCGGTCCTTGCACGATCAGCGCATTCTTGTTGTAACGGGCTGTGGCAAAGCGCACCACGTTGTCGGTCAGAGCGATGTTGGCAAAGGCATGCTTGCGATCGAGCTCGACCAAGCCAACCGTGGCTTCACCCGTGCTGGTGATACGCCCGACATAGCGCAGCACCTTGCCTGCCGCGGCTGCTGCAGCAAAGCGCTGCTGCATACCGGCGTCATAGGTCGACAGACCGGCCAGAAAATCATCGATGCTGCTGTTGGCCAGATCGCCCGGCACCAGGCTTGCCACCTGCACATCGGACATCTCAAGGCGCAGTCCCATCTCGCGCGCCAGGATGATGAGCTTGCGGGCTACATCAGTGCCCGACAGGTCATCGCGCGGATCGGGTTCGGTATAGCCGCGCTGCTTGGCTTCGTTGACGATGGCTGAAAACGGCACACTGCCATCATAGACATTGAACAGATAGGCCAGCGTGCCCGAGAAGATGCCCTCGATGCTGTCGATCTCGTCGCCCGTTTCGCGCAGATCACGCAGCGTCTGGATGACCGGCAGGCCCGCGCCCACGGTGCCCTCGTACAAGTAGTGCGACCCGCCGATGCGGCGCGCTACCTTGAGGGAGTCGTAGTAATCCATGCTGGCGCTATTGGCCTTCTTGTTGGGCGTCACCACATGGATGCCCAGCTCAAGCCAATCGCGATAGTGTTTGGCCACTTCGCCATCGGCCGTGCAATCGATAACCACCGTGTGCGGCAGATAATCGACTCGAATGTGCTCGATGAAGCGGGTCAGGTCAGCGGCCACAGCCTGCTGCGCCAGCGGTTCGCGCCAATCGTTGAGATCGACGCCCTGCTCTGACAACAGCATGCGGCGCGAGGCCATGATGCCGCGCACCCGCAGATCGAGTTTGAACTCACGCGACAAGCGTGCCTGCTGCGTAGCCAACTGATCGAGCAGCACCCGGCCGACGGTGCCCGGGCCGATGAGCCCGATAGACAGCGTGTTGGGGGACAGATAGAAGCTGGCATGGGTAGCACGCAAAGCGCGCGTGGCATGTTTGCCGTCGACGACCACAGAGATGTTGCGCTCTGAAGCGCCCTGCGCAATGGCACGCACATTGACGGCCGCGGCTCCGAGCGCGTTAAACACCTTGGCCGACACGCCGGGTTTGCCGGCCATGCCATCACCGACCACGGCCAAAATGGCCAGGTCTAGCGCCGCATCAACGCTTTGGATTTGCCCCTCGTCCAATTCCCGGCGGAACGCGGCACGCACGACGCGCAAGGCGCGCTCTGCTTGGTCCTGCGGAATAGCGCAGCAGATGGAATGCTCGGAGCTGCCCTGAGAGATCAGAATGACTGAGATGCCCTCTTCGCGCAGTGCCCCGAATAGCCGGTGCGCGGTACCGGGCACGCCGATCATGCCGGCACCCTCGATATTGACCAGCGCAATGCCTTCGATGGTGGTGATGCCCTTGACCAGCAAAGGGGAGTCGGGCGTTGCGCAGATCAAGGTGCCCGGGCCATCCGGGTTGAACGTGTTGCGGATATAGATCGGGATGCTGCGGCCGATGGCTGGCGCCATGGTCTGCGGATGGATGACTTTGGCACCGAAATAGGCCAGTTCCATGGCCTCGCTGTAGGACAGCGAATCGATGACCTGCGCGTTGGGCACGCGACGGGGGTCGGCTGACAGCACGCCGTCGACATCGGTCCAGATGTGTATGGCGTTGGCGTCGAGCAAAGAGCCGAACACCGAGGCCGAAAAGTCGCTGCCGTTGCGGCCCAGGGTGGTCTGTATGCCTTGCGGCGTGCTGGCGATAAAGCCGGTGATGACCAGCGTTCCAGCAAAGCCATCAGCCAACTGCCCCGCCAATTGCTGGCGTGACACATCCCATTGCACGCCCGGACCCAGCGGGCCCCACTCGACCACGACGCAGCGGCGTGCGTCCAGCCAGCGCACGCTGGCCTCACTGCCGCGACGTTGTGCCAAATAAGGCGCAAACAGCGAGGTCGACCAGATCTCACCGTAGCCGGCGACCAGGTCACGAACATTTTGCGCTGCGCTGCGCATCAGGCTGGTGGTGTGCAGGATGCCGGTCAGGTCTGCGCGGTCCTGATCAAAGCGCGCCAGCCATTGAGCAGCGGCGGGCGCAGGCAGCAAGGTGTTGGCAATGGCCGCGTGACGATCACGCAGGCCCTGCAGTTGCTCGATATAGCTGCCGTCCTGCCGCTCGGCCAACAGCACCAGATTGAGCAGCACATCGGTGACGCCTTTGCAGGCAGACAGCACCACGCCCAGTTGCGGCGATGGCTGAGACTCTAAAATGTCGGCGACCCGCCGGAAACACTCGGCGTCAGCGACGCTCGAACCTCCGAACTTGTGGACGACCCAGGCGGACAGTGCGGGTGAGCTCATCGTATTTACTGCAAAGTGGCTGATTGGCGGCAAAAAGCGGGCGGACTGTATCGACCGGCCCCGGCCTAGGCAAGCTGGGCATAAGGCAGGCGTGATGCAGTCCCTTCAGGGCTGCAATGATACCTGTCCGCATACCCCCCGGGACGGCCTTGTGGTCAAATCGGCGCCCCGAATGACCGGATTGCGACCATGACAGCGCACGCGACGCCTTCCCTGCTGGTGGTGGTTTTGGCCGCCGGTCAGGCGCGCCGCTTCGGGTCTGCCAAGCAAATGGCCCGGTTTCAGGGTCAGACTCTGCTGCAGGGCGCGCTGGCACGCGCCATCGCCTTGGGCTCGCAGCAGGTTGCCGTCGTGCTGGGCGCGGGGGCGCAACAGCTTAGCCCATTGATCCGGCACACGCCGGCAACGCTGTTGATCAACCGCGACTGGGAGGAAGGCATGGCCAGCTCATTGCGCGTCGCTGCGGCCCATGCCCAAGGCCGGTGGGATGGCCTGCTGATCACGCTGGTCGATCAACCGGCGGTGACGGTCAGCGACTTGCAACGACTGCAGGCGGCTTGGCTGCGCAATCCGGACAGCCTGGTCGCGGCCGGTTTTTCCGGCACAGTCGGCGCGCCGGCCATCATCCCGGCCTGGTGCTATGCAGACCTGCTGGCTTTACGCGGCGACCAAGGTGCGCGGGCATTGTTGCAACGTCACGCGCCACGGTTGCTACGCGTGGACATGCCCGCCGCGGCGCTGGATGTCGACACACCCGAGGATCTGCAGGCCCTGAATGCACCACCAGGCTGACTGCGGCGCACCCGTCCTATTGCATAAAGCCCGACTGCACGTCCTGTTGACCCAATAGCCGGATCGGCACCGCTTGGGCCTGCCAGATTTCAGAGCAGTATTCGCGGATGCTGCGGTCTGACGAGAACTTGCCCGAACGGGTGCTGTTGTAGATGGACATGCGGGTCCAGTGATCGACATCGCGATAGGCCTGTGAAACCCGCCCCTGGCATTCGACGTAGCTCGGGAAGTCAGCCAGCACCAGATACGGGTCATAGCGCAGCAGGTTCTCGAGCAAGGGCTGGAATACGGTTCCGTCGCCGCGCGAGAAAAAGCCATCTGCAAGTAAATCGAGCACTGCGCGCAACTCATCGTTGGTCTCATAGATGTCGCGCGGCCGGTAACCGCTGGCGCGCAACTCATGGACCTCGCTGGTGGTCTTGCCGAACAGGAAGAAGTTTTCGGCGCCGACTTCTTCCCGGATTTCGATGTTGGCGCCATCCATGGTGCCGATGGTCAAGGCGCCGTTCATCTGGAACTTCATGTTGCCGGTGCCAGAGGCCTCTTTGCCAGCCGTCGACACCTGTTCAGACACGTCCGCCGCCGGGTAGATCTGCTGTGCGTTGGTCACGTTAAAATTGGGCAGGAATAGCACTTTGAGCTGATCACGGACCTGCGGATCGCGATTCACCACATCACCGATAGCCGTGATCAAGCGGATGATCAGCTTGGCCCTGTGATAGCCCGGCGCGGCTTTGCCGGCAATGATGAATGTGCGCGGCGTGAACTCGGCGTTGGGGTTGCACTTGATGCGGTGATACATCGCGATGATCTGCAGCGCGGTCAGATGCTGTCGCTTGTACTCATGGATGCGCTTCACCTGCACATCGAATACAGAGTCGGGGTCGACGATGACACCGGTACGGTCGCGCACGATGCGCGCCAGCCGAGATTTGTTGTCACGCTTGATGGCATGCCAGTCCGCGCGGAAACCGGCGTCATCGACCAGCGGCTCGAGTTGCCGCAACTCGTACAGGTCGCGTATCCAGCCTTCACCGATCTGGCCGGTGATCAGTTTTGCCAGACGCGGGTTGGACAGCACCATCCAGCGCCGCGGCGTCACGCCGTTGGTCTTGTTGCTGAACTTCTCTGGCCACAGCTCGGCAAAGTCACGTAGCACATCGGCCTTGAGCAATTGTGTATGCAGCGCCGCCACACCATTGATGGCGTAACTGCCGCAGCTGGCCAGATGCGCCATGCGGACATAGCGCTCGCCCTGCTCGTCGATCAGCGACATGCGCGCGATGCGCTCTTCGTCGTTGAAGAAACGCAGCCGCACTTCATCGAGAAACCGCGCGTTGATCTCGAAGATGATCTCCAGGTGGCGCGGCAAAACGCGCGCGAACAGCGGCAAGGGCCACCGCTCCAGCGCCTCGGGCAACAGGGTGTGGTTGGTATAGGCAAAAGTGCGCGTGGTGATGGCCCAAGCATCATCCCAGGCCATGGCGTGCTCATCGAGCAACAGACGCATGAGCTCTGCCACAGCGATAGACGGATGGGTGTCGTTGAGCTGTACCGTGAACTTCTCGTGAAAGCGCGCCAGCGGCAGCTTTTGCACACCCAATATGCGGATCATGTCCTGCAATGAACACGATACGAAAAAGAACTGTTGTTCCAGCCGCAGCTCTTTGCCCTGCACTTGTTCGTCGTTGGGATAGAGAACCTTGGTCAGGTTTTCAGAGCTGATCTTCTTGTTGACGGCGCCGTAGTAGTCGCCGCGGTTGAAGGTCGAGAAATCGAAGGCCTCGGGTGCTTCAGCGCGCCACAGGCGCAGCGTATTGGCGGTATTGGTCTGATAACCCAAAATGGGCGTGTCGTAAGGCACACCCATGACCGTACGACCGGCCACCCAACGGGTGCGCAGGCGTCCGGCATCATCGGTATAGGTCTCAGTGTGACCGCCGAACTTCACCTCGACTGCCCACTCGGGCCGCACCAGTTCCCATGGATTGCCAAAGCGCAGCCACTTATCTGTGCGCTCGACCTGCCAGCCGTCGACGATATCCTGCTGGAAGATACCGAACTCATAACGTATGCCGTAGCCGAGGCTGGGGATTTCCAGCGTCGCCATAGAGTCAATAAAGCAGGCTGCCAATCGACCCAGGCCACCATTACCCAAGCCGGGCTCATCTTCTTGAACCATTAAGTCATCTAAGTTCAGACCCAGTTCGGACATGGCCGATCGGACGGTGCCCTCTAGGCCGAGATTGATGAGGTTGTTACCCAGATGAGGGCCCATCAAAAACTCTGCAGACAGATAAGCGACCGTGCGGGACCCGCGCTGAGTGTATTCGGCGGCAGTGCTGATCCAGCGTTGCATGATCTGGTCACGAACGACCATGGCCAGAGCCTGGTAGTAGTCCAGCTGTGTGGCCAATGCGGGGAACTTGCCCTGCATGTGCAACAGGTGATCGAGGAACGATCGTTTGATCGCGTCTTTGTCCAAGCGTGAGATGTCTGCCATAGCAGTCATCATGCAATATCTGTGCGCAAGCTGGAACCTTGCGAGGGACGCTCCAGCGCCTGAAAAACACCGGTTGCACACAAAAGAACCAATCGCGCCTGCAGCCGCACCACGCTGGTGCAGTTTGTGTCAGTCCCCGTGAAAGCGGGCATCAGATTGCATAGAGACGGCAGCCTGTGCGACCAGAGGCACGCGCCCCACGACATAACAGGCTTGATGCCATGGATCGCCATCCAGCGTTTGCAGTAGCTGCAGCAGCGCACGGTTGATGAGCGGAACAATGAGCTCGTGGCAGTAACTGACTTGAATCTGTAACACATTGGCTTGTTGCACGGTCTCGTGACTGCGGGCCCCGGCTGTCAGGGGCTGCTGCAACAAAGAGTCATTGCGCAGCACCCTGTCGTTACCGACTGTCGTTGCAAAGTCGGCAAAGGCTGCGGCGCTGGGGCGTAGCAAGGTAAGCCTTGCGTACAAGCGGGTGGCGAGGCTTGAGCGCAGTTCTGCAGCCAGGGCCAGCGAGGTGATGTTGTCCGGGCTGACAGGATCGCTGGTGACAAGGTGCAAGGGCATCAAGCCTATGGCCAGCGCGCGTTGCATGACAGCCGGATCAGCGGCAGCCGTGGCACCGCTGCGAGCGGCCTGATAAGTCGCATAGTGAACCACGTGATTGGCGATCAGCAGCAATGCCAACTGCAGCGTGCCTAACACCAGCGGCAGCAGTCCCAGTAACAGCACAACCTGAAACTCGACCAAGGCGGCAGCCTTTTGCCGTGATCGCGGGGCCATGCTCAGCAGGCCCTCAACTGATCACCCGGCTGCAATTGCAGCGCTGCCACAGCGCCAGGCCGGAACTCCCAAACCCGTTTAGCGCCTGCCTGCCATGCGATGCGCCAGGGACGCAGGCCGGGCGTCACCCGGATGATGCGATCGTCGGCATCAACGAAGACGATATCCAAGGCGGCCTTCATTCCGAAGGTGTGGATAGCGGCGCAGGCATCGAGCATCAGCGCGGTGTCAAAGTCCCAGGTCTCGCGCAATAACAAGCCCCGTGCCCTCTCGAGCGGGCTCTGACAGACGGCCACCATGATGCGCCGTAGCCGCCGGTTGTTGATCTCGATGCGTTGCACGATCACGGTTGCACCGCATCGAGTAGTCTCGCGATGACCGGCACACTGATGACCACAAAGGTGCACGGAAAGATGCACAACACCAAAGGCCCGAGCATCTTGACGGGTGCTTGCAGGGCCAGCTTCTCGGCGCGGATATGCCGCTCGGCGCTGCGCTGTTCTGACTGCGCGCGCAGCAAGGTGCCTAGACTCATGCCAGCGGACTCACTCTGCAACAGTCCGGTCACCAGGGCATTGAGACCTTCGATGTTGTAAACCCCTGCGACATGCTCTAAGGCCTCTAGGCGTGTGCGACCGGCGCGTATCTCGCGCAGCACCCGCTCAAAGATCTGCCGCAGAGGTCCTGCAGGCGCCTTGTCTATGGCCATACGTAGGCTGGCCGTCAGTGTGGCCCCGGCTTCGACGCACAGGGTCAGTACGTCCAGATAAGCCGGCAACTGCTTGCAGACCAGTCGCTCCCGCTCTGCCCTCAATAGGCTAAGCCAACGTGGCGCTATAAACGTTCCGGCGACAAATCCGGGCAGCGCCCAAACAACCGGCCCCTGTTGTAACGCCAGCCCCAGCACACCCGCCATTGCCGCAGCCAGTACGCCATGGCAGAGACGCAGGGCATACCAACGGTAAGCAGACAGTTGACCATCCACATCGCAGCGCGCCAGATCACGTTCAGTCCGCTGGTGCAAACGAGGTGGAATGATGGCCACCAGCGCCGGGGCAAGCCACAAGACCGGCCACCAACACAGTCGCGTCCACCAGGGCAGACCGCGACTGCTGAGGCCTGCCGTCCCTGAGCTGTAGCCTAGCTTAAGCAATAACTGCAGGCCGCCTGCCACTGCGGTACCTGCCAGCAATGCCGCCAGTGATAGCCACAAGGCGTCAGGCCCAGTCATACGTCTATGCTCACGATGCGCCGTATCAGGTAAAAGCCCACGCTTTCCAGTACAGCGATGAGCGCCAGTGCAGCCCAGCCCGCCGGCGTAACCCACAACAGCTTCATGGGGGCTGGATCAAGCCACGCCAGGACCAGCATCAGTCCGATAGGCAAGAGTCCTACGATCACACCTTGCAATCGTCCCTGTGAAGTCAGCGCCTGTATCTTGCTTTGCAAGATCAGACGGCCGCGCAAACCGTCTGCCAGACGCTGCAAGGACTCCGCCAAATTGCCGCCCAGTTCACGTGAACATCTGATGGCCATGGCCAATAGAGCCACGTCGGGCTCTGGGATACGCTGGTGCAATTGCGCAAGAACCGTATCGAGTGGCAAACCCAAGCGATGTTTGCGCAGCAGCAACTGCAGCTCTTGTTGCAGTGGCGCAGATTGTCGCAGCGCAAGCAGCGCCAGGCCCTGAGTGAGTCCGTGACCAGAGCGCAGCAGGCCTGCGAGTAAAGTCAAAGCGTCGGGCAGTTGCTGAAGTACCCGTTTTGTACGCCGGCGGCGCAGGCCTGCGACCAGCCAGCGGGGTGATAGCAAGGCCAGCAAGCCCACGGGTACAGCCAACAAAGGCGGCGCGCCCGCGGCCAAGACCAACAGGACTCCGACAGCGGCCACCGCAACGCAGAGTCCTGAGAGTCCCTTGGCAGAGATGAAGATGAACAAATCGGCCAGTTCCTGTTCGGCTGTATGGGCGTGACGGGCTCCCAGCCAACGCGCGAGCGAACTGGACGTCCGCAACAGGTAGGCCAGCATCAGTGCCGCGAATAGGCAAGCCAGCAACGCAACAGCCAGTGCAGTCATGACACGAGCCTGTCGAAGTCTTGCGGCTGCAGACCCTGATGGGCTTCATCTGCGCCTTCCATAAAAACAGGCAGATTCCCGCAGCCGGTGTAATAGCCTGCGGTGCGCCCGTCAGCGCCCCGCCCCGTCGCTTGGAAGCGAAACAGTTCCTGCATTTGTATCCGTCCGGCCTCCATACCGGTCACTTCGGCGATCAGCGTGATACGCCGGGTGCCACAGGCGAAGCGTGCTTGTTGCACCACCAGGTTGACGGCACTGGCAACCTGTTCACGTATCGCTGTCACGGGCAAATCCATGCCGGCCATCAGCACCATGACCTCAAGCCGGGAGAGCAAGTCTCGCGGTGAGTTGGCATGGGCGGTTGTCAATGAACCGCTGTGACCGGTATTCATGGCCTGCAACATATCCAGAGCCTCTGCACCGCGACACTCACCGATGACGATGCGGTCGGGGCGCATGCGCAAAGCATTGCGCAGCAAGTCACGGATGCTGACCAGCCCCTGGCCCTCGGCATTGCTGGGCCGGGCTTGGAGGGTGATCAGATTGGCATGCTGCAATTGCAACTCGGCGCTGTCTTCAATGGTGACCACCCGCTCTCCCGAGGGAATGAGGCGCGACAGTATGTTGAGCAACGTGGTCTTGCCTGAGCCGGTACCGCCGCTAACGACGATATTGCGTCTGTGTGTTACGGCCAGACGCAGCAAGCGGGCCATGGCCGGCGATAAGGATTGCCTGGCCAGCAGGTCTTCGAGCGTGAAGGCCTGGGGAGCAAATTTGCGTATGGTCAAAGCCGGACCGTTCAGGGCCAGCGGGGGGATCACCACATTCAGACGCGAACCATCCGCCAAGCGCGCGTCAACCATCGGTGAGCTCTCGTCGATGCGTCTGCCACTGTCGGCCAGCAGGCGCTCTATGACGCGCGACAGTGCGCGTGAACTGGAAAAACGCACCGATGTACGACTCAGCACGCCGTCACGTTCGACAAAGACAGTGTCCGGACCGTTGACCATGATCTCGGTGATGGTCTCATCGGCCAACAGATCTTCAAGGACACCGCGGCCCACCGCTTCTTGCACCAACTGGCGTTCAATCTGCTCCCGATCGATGTCGGCGCTTAAGGATTGCCGTGCAACGATATCCCGTATGCAACCCTGTGCCAGCACACGGAGTTGCTCTTCGGCCATGCCAGAGATGTCATTACGGCGCAGATCTAGGCTGGAGATCAGTTGGGCCTGTACCGAGCTTAGAAAATCGGCGCTGACGTTCATTACGGCACCTGCTGCGGGCTGTCTGAGGGCAAGAGATGGGGCGTGATCAGGACCAGTAGTTCGGTCTGTCGCATCAGCTTGTGCTGCGAGGAAAACAGTTTGCCCAGAGCCGGCAGCCGTCCCAGACCTGGTATGGACTGCTTGCTCACGCCGCGCTCGCGCGCCAGCAATCCGGCGATGACGATAGTCTCGCCGTCGCGCACATTGACTGCAGTGGATGAACGCCGCTTGATGAACCCCGGCAGGTTCTGCACCCGCACCGATTCGTCGATCTGACTCAGCTCAGCTTCAATCTCAGCGTAGATGCTGCCGCCGGCGTCGGCCTTAGGGTGCACCTCAAGGATCACGCCATACTCTTTGTATTGGACAGTAGTACTGCCCAAACCGTCGGCCACCGGTATCGGAACTTCCCCGCCGGACACGAAGCGTGCGGATCCACCACTTCGGCAACTGAGCATGGGTTGGGCCAGTGTTTCGGCCAAACCCTGGCTGGCCAGCAGATCGATGCGTGAACCTATCTGCGTCGCAATGGCCCAGCTGGCACCCGGACTGACCAGCCCCTGCCCCAACTGCAAACTGACAGCGGGGCCGGACATACCGCTGTCCCAACGCAAACCCAGATCGCTGACTTTGTCGCGCCGGACCTCGACGATGCGCACGTCCATGCGCACCATGGCCTCCCAGCCGACCCGGCCGATGAAATCCAGGACCACGCCAGGGAAGCTCGCCACGACCTGAGCGGCCTTGGCTTTATCAGCTTCGCTGACACGCAAGCCTTCGAGAACAATGTGGCGCCCGGAAATACGCGCTTGGATGTTGCTGCTGCCTTGGAGCAAGCCTTGCACCTGTTGCAACTGCTCATTCAGGTCGATTTCAGCGACCGTCACCCGCACACGGCGTTGCGAGCCATTACGCAACCACAACTCCAGCGTCGTGGTTCCCGGCGCCTCTGCCAACAGCAGCAACTGGTCGGACTCGGGTCGTGACACAGAAAGCAGGTGACCATTACCGATGGCCACACGCTGCACCTCCAGCGATAACAACTGCGTGTCACCCACGGTCAGGTGCAGTTCATCGGGGGGTGGCTCAGCAGTCAACGCTAATGCAGAGAACAGACACGGGATAAAGGCCAGCCATAGACGGTTGATCATCGCAAAGCTCCCTGTGTTTGCGTGCCAGCGCTGGCCGGCAATTCGGTCAGCACTTGCTGAATGTTCCGGACACTGGCACCACCCCCTGCGATGACTTGCAGCGCAGCGGGGGCGGTGGCAGCGGCAGGCGCGGCAGTCCGGGTATGAGGGATCGCCGCAAACAATTGCCGGCTATCCAGCACCGAGAGGGTGTGTGTTTGTATATCGTCCGTGCCTCGAAGCACTGCGGTCAGGGCGCCGGTGCGCTGAGCCAGTAAGACACGGGCCGCATCATCCGGAGTCAGTTGCAAAGTGATCGTGCTGAAATCAGGCGGCTCCGTGGCACCTTGCGATTGCGTGCGCACAGTTCGCTTGCCTGTCGCCAGTACCGGCACGGATTGCAACAACAGATGCAGCTGCGCCGCGGCCTCGCCGGACTGACGTGAGTGGTACAGATCGATCAGATCGCCGGCACGCAAGAGACCCGCTTGAGCGCTGACTTCATCGACCACTACGGTCACAGCCCTCAGACCGGGCGGCAACTGCCGGGCCAGCGCCTGCGTCTCGGCCGCGGCCACATCGGCGTCAACCAAGGCGTCGCCGGCGGCCACGGCATGCAGTAGCCGCCTGCCCACCAGCGTACCGGCCTGTTCCGGTGTCAACACATCGCTACGCAGATAGCTGCGCGGCATTTGACGCACGGCCAACTGGCTGGCTTCTACGATTTGCCCTATCGCAATCTCTCTTGCGGCAACCACCACCGGCCGGGTCTGCAGGCGACCGGAAACCTGTTGCTCTAGGGTGGTGACACGCTCCTGCAGATACTGGCGCGCCAGTACAAAGGCAGCGATGCCTGCTCCTAATGAGGCGAGCGCCAAGAGCAGATTGGGTGAGGGTCGCCAGTGAACTTTGGACAACAGACGCATGGGCCCTCCTTGGCCTATGAAATCGAGAGCAATAGTGAGGTTGCGCGCACCGTCGCGGTGAGAGCGCCCGCTAACTGCTGCATGACGGGCTGCTCATTACCCATAGGCAGACACAGAGCCAGTGAGATAGCCGCAAGGCACACCAGGTACTCCACCAATGATTGGCCGGAAGGCGTGGTGCTTTTCATGGCTGAACAGCGTCACTGGTCTGGACGGCGACCAAGGCCACCGTGGCGCTGTGACTTACGGCGCGCGCTTCGGTGAGCACCACTTGCAACTGCACGTTGGCCTTACGCCAAACCAGCGGGTAGTGCGCACCATCGCCAGACAGCAGCCACTTGTCGGTCTCTAGCGATGTGCGCAATTGCCGCAAGACACTGGCAACACGGCCGTTGCATTGGGCTGTGCCTTGAAGAGTGCGGACCTGCGACTGCAGGGAGTCCAAGGTCTGTTGCCAGCGACAGGCCTCGGGCAAGCGCCAGACAAATGCGGGCATTGCGCTTCTGGGTTGCTGGCGATCAAGCCGTGAATACAGCGCACGCTGCGCGCCACCCTCCCCCCGCCATTGCAAGACCTCAGAGTCTGTCTCGGTCTGTCGAGACAGCACCTGCCATCCGCCAACCTGCAGTATGTCTGCTGCGGCAGACGCCTTTCCCCATTGGCGGCGCGTTCGCTGCAGCAGCAACTCAAGGCCCGGTCCACTCAGCTGCGCCAGTTCCACGCTCAGTCCATTGATGCGCAGCGGGGCGGGTATGGTTTGGACAATGACGCCTGCCCCGCCAGGCACTGCCGCATTGACGGACGCAGCGGCCACGATCGCGACCCAGGTCATCGCAATAGGTCTACCGGCGGCACGGCTGTTCATCGGCAACCCGCCTGACCGGGCTGTGTGGTGTGCCGCGTGTTGACCGACAAGCGATCCTCCGGCACGCGCTCTGGTTCTATCAGCCCTAAGCACAGTTGCCGCAGTGACGGCTCGAATAGCGAGGCGATCCACAGCACCGGTGTGATGACACGCACAGGCTGCGCAAAGACATGACTGGGCACCAGGGCAGAGGCACGTTGCGCCACCTGCCCGGGCCCTGCGGCTGACCAGCCATCCGCCATCAGCGCCGCGGGCTCGACGAGCTGCAACGACAACTCGGACCACGGTTGCGGTAGATGCGTCAGGGCTGGCAACTGAACCGTCACCTGTGCGCGGGCAAACGTCTGCGTCGATAGATCTAAACCGGAGCCCAGCCAGCCACCGACGGTTTGCAAGGGCCGCAACACGCCATCCAGCAATTGGGCGGTTCGGGCAGGCGGCGCGTCCTGGCTTACGCGCAGGTCCACAGCGGCAGGACCGGAGAGCAGGGCCACCTGGCCCGTGGGATCGCGCCAACCCGCGTGCTGAAAGTGCAATTTCCGTAGGTATTGAACTTGATTCTCTGCCGCGGGCAGCGAACTGGACCACGCAGCAGAAAACACACTGGTGCGCGCCGCCATCATGGCCTGTCGCTGTATGTCGTGATAGCTGGCCAGTAGCTGCATGCCCACTGCCATCGACACCAACACGAACACCGCGATAGCAAACTCGATCAGACTCTGGCCATGCTGAAAGGTCATGGCAGCACCGCATACGGATCGACCTTCAGACCGCGTAAGGGCGCTGCCTTGGCACGGGTTGCGGCCGAGACGGCCACAAGATGCGCCTGCCAATAGGGGTTGAACAGACTGGGATATTCCTGACGTCCGTCCGCCCTGCCCACGGGCCGGCGGAAAAACAGCTCTGCCGATGACAGCGCATGCAAGCCCTCACCCAGAACGCCCGGCTCAACTTCTGTCGTCCCGGCCAGACGCATCTGTGCACGCGGCAGCAGCAGGTCCACGCTGTAAGTCAGCCGCAAGTCCGCTTGTGTTTGCGGCCGGACGATGTCGCGGAACTCGGGTATGCCACCGTAACCGGTCTGCACCCTTGCACCGCGATCGGCCAGACGTGTGGCGCGCGGATTATCGCGCCAACTTCCACCTGCGTCGCCTCGCAGATTACTCGGCAGGCGACGGTTCTCCGCGCCACCCCAGCCCAGCGTTAGCTCGGAACTGCCCAGGAAGTAGTTGACGTGCAGGCTCAGGCTATCGAGGCCACGCCAGCTGTATTCACCTAACAGGTCGGTACCACCGCGCTTGCGCAGGTCCAACAGCGGATTGGCGGGTAGCAAGTCTGCGGGGCGATTTGCACTGAAGCCATCGCGAGAGTCGAGCAAAAGCTGTGTAAAGCGTTTGGACTGGCTGGACGCGTGACGATAGCGATCGCTTAAGCCGCTTTCCCAGGTGTTGGCATTGGCGATTTGAAACAGACGTGTGCTGCTCGCCACTTCTATGCGCGGGTCATGGGCCTTAGCTACTTCACTGACGAGATCGGCAGCTGCGATGGGCGCCTGCTGTTGCGCCAACACCTGCACGGTGCTGAGTACATCGAGGTTCCAGTGGCTGAGCGCGGACTCTGCCGGCGGCAAGCCGTACTGCAAGCCATTGTCGACCACAGACCAACCGCGTGAGAGCGCTTGCAGAGTGGCTGTGGCAGGGGGTACCCAACGCCCTACCGTGGCACTGTTGCGTAGCGTCTGGGTCATGTACTGCGACCAGGAGCGCAGACTGACAAGCTGGGCGATAGCCACTTCGTTGGCGACCATCGCCCGATTGACGTAAGCCTGAAAGTTCAGACTGCGGGCCTCCCACACGGCAGCGCTGTAGGCGGCGGCATCGGCAGCATTCTGCAGACGCATCTTGTCATTGACGGTCTGCCCCACGTTAAAGACCAACAGGCAGGCCCCTGACAGCAGCGCAGTGAACGCCACGGCCACGATCAAAGCTTGGCCGCTGTTGGTCCGGCGCAGCATTACTGCGCCTGATCGTAGTTGTTGAGTTTGATGTTGCGGCTGGCCTGAGTCTCTGCCGCATCGCTGGCGTCGTTAGCCTCGCTGCGTGCGCCGCTGGCACTCTTACCCGCCAGCGACTGCGCTGTGGCAGCCATCTGTCCGCGCAGCGTTTTGCCAAAGGCGGTATAGACCCCAATGGCTGCTATCGCCACCAGCGCCACGACAACGATGTACTCGGTCATGCCCTGACCGCGGGAGCGTGAAAGTCGGATCATTGGATTGCCCTCTGTGTAAACCACGGAGGACATTCAAGCGCAGCGCTTCGCGCGCTGCAGCAACCGAATCTGCTGCGTTCAGCTAATTTGCGGCGTGTGCCTGTCGAGCAGCCTGATCCCAAGCCTTATCGACAGCGGCTTCAAAGCTGCGTGCCATACCGATCGCATCAAACAGCTCGCTGGCCTGCAGCCAACTGCGCGCCTGCGAGCGCCATTGCCTACGCAAGTCTAAATCCTGTGCCAACTCCACAGCCTTAGCGACAAAGCAGTCAGCATCACGCGTGACCCACTCTGGCTTGCCGGCAGCCGTTAAAATGGAATGTCCCATGCGCGAAGTGTGCGTGCGTCCGCGCAGACTCACCACCGGCACGCCCATCCACAAAGCCTCGCAGGTGGTGGTGGCGCCGTTGTACGGATAGCAATCCAAGGCGACATCGATCTCGTTATACAAAGACAGGTGGTCCGCTTTGCCGTCCAGGCGGGAACGCAGGTCCACACGGTCTTTCGCCACGCCTTGGGCCTGCAAAAAGTCGAGTATGTTAGTGCGTGCGATCTCTTCGCCTAAGGCGCGAGCCTTCAGCAGCAAACGTGAATTTGGCACGGCGTTGAGCACTTGCGCCCACAAACGCAGCGTTGCATCAGAGAGCTTGGCAACGTTATTAAATGAACCGAAGGTCACCACGCCAGAGGCCAACTGAGGCGCAGCCGCTATGTCCGGTGACGTATTGGGTTGATAGCAGAACATGGACCGTTGCATGAGCAGCGCTTGCTCGCCCGCAAAGTCAGGCAGATCACCACTGTCTATGCAGACGTCGGTCAGGCGCCAGTCCATAGCCGGCGCACCGCTGACTGTCGAATAACCCAAATAGGCGATTTGCACGGGTGCGGCCCGCAATGAGAACAAAGCGACGCGTGAATTAAGCGTATGGCCAGCCATATCGACCAACACTTGCACCTGGTCGGCCCGCACCCGCTCCAACAACTGCTTGTCGTTGAGTTGCAGGCAATCCAACCAGTCGTGCCCCAGTGCCTTAATGGCCAGAGTGACCGGATCATGCGTTGCACGGTTGCTGTAGAGCGTCAAGGCATAGCGATCGCGATCGATATTTTGTAGCAGCGGCATCAGAAAGCTGGCCACCGAATGCTCGGCGAAGTCACCCGACACCAATCCGATACGCAAACGCGCCGGGCGCTGCGCGCTCAAGTGCAAGGGGGGCAACTGCACTTGCTGTTCGCGAAGTTGCCGCAGCAAGCTCTGCCGGAGTTGTTCGTGGGCGTCAAAGATCTCTTGCGGGTCTTCCAGAAAATAGTTGAGGCCCAACAAAAAACCGGCGAATCCCAATGCTTTGAGCCGCTCGCCAACCGCGCGCGCCTCGTCGTGACGACGTGCTTGCAGATAGGCATTGCCGAGCAACACCAGGCCACCGCCCTCAGGCGCTAGCTGCACCAGCTGCTCAGCGACGGTGATGGCCTGTTGAATGCGCCCGACCGACACCAGCTGCTCGCCCAGTTCCATCAAAACAGACTCGTGCGGCGTGTTGAGCTGCAGCCATTTTTCATAGGCCGAGATGGCCTCACGCGTGCGGTTTAATTCACACAGGACTTGTCCCAGATCCAGGCAGCACTGCACATCGCTATTGTTGACAGCTAATGAGCGATTAAAGAATTCGGCTGAGGGTGGCAGAAAGCCAGCGCGATATAGCAACAGGCCGTGGTTGTAGAGAACCTGCGCATCATCCGGCGCCAGATCTACGGCCTTTTGACTGGCAGTCAATACTTCGTCAGTCACTGCAGCAGCCGGGTCCGCCGCCGCATCGCGCTGCGCACGCTGCACCAGCGCATTGGCCAGATTGCCGTGCGCCACGCCTAATTGCGGCGCCAGTGCGATCGCCTTTTGATAACACTCGATGGCAGCGTCCAGCTCACCGTTCTGACGCAGAGCGATGCCCAGACTGACCCACGCCGGAGCAAAGCCCGGTTGCAGCGCTAACGCCTGCCGATACGCTGCGATGGCTTCAGCCAATTGGCCCGCCAACTTGTGGGCCCGTCCCAGCGTGAACCAGACCGATGGGTTCTCGGGCAGCAGCTGGCTGGCCGCCAAAGCATGGTGTAACGCAGCTTCGGGCTGGTTACGGGTCACGGCCAGCATGGCCAACAGGTCATGGGCTTGGGCAGAAGCATGAGCTCCCTGCGTCAGGGGCAGAAGTAGCGCTTGCGCTTGGTCGTAGCGGCCCTGCTCGAGCAGGCTCTGTGCCTGGTTGCAAACTCTGGCTGCGTTCTGCCCCGCACTCATACTGCCGCCTTCATTGCTGACTACTGTGATTGCCTTAAAGCTTACGCAAGATTTATGACACTCAAAAACCAGCCGGGGGCATGCCGGGATGGCATCATGTGACCATGCAAAAGTCGTCACAGGCCGCCAAGGACCCTGTCAAACCTTGGGCTACTTTGATCCTGGCCTTGGTCATGGCCCTCTCCTGCTGCGTACCCGGGGGCGCCACGGCTGCAGTCGCGCCGCAAGACCCGGACAGCACCGACCGCATCATCATCCAGTGGCGCAGCGACGTTAATAACGCGAACAGCGAGCAATTTGATGGCGATCTCAAGCAGGCCGGTCGCAAAGCCGGCAACACGGTGCGTGAACATCGCAGTCTCGGCGGCAAGCTGCATGTGCTGCAACTCGACCAGACGCAACAAGGCGCGGAACTTGCGCAGACTCTGGCACAGTGGCGCGCTGATCCGCGCGTGGCCTTTGCCGAGCCCGACCGTCGCGTTCGCGCGCACACGGTTACACCCAACGATCCGCTGTACAGCGGCCAGTGGTACTTGCAGGCCCAGCAAGCTGCAGCCACACGGACCAATGCCGCTTGGGATAACAGCAAAGGCGGCGCCAACATCGCGACCTCTGTTGTCGTGGCCATCATCGACAGTGGTGTGCGCTTTGACCATCCCGATCTGCGACGAGCTGCGGCGGGCGGCAAGCTGCTGCCCGGTTATGACTTTGTTTCGGCCGACAAGGGTAATGTCTTTTTGACGGCCAACGATGGTGACGGCTGGGATGCCGACCCCTCTGACCCGGGTGATTTTCTGACCGCTGCAGACCTTGCCACCAGCACCTACTCAGGTAAGAAGTGCGGCGCGGGCACCAATAAAGATCAGCCTACGCGCAGCAGCTGGCACGGCACGCGCGTGGCCGGGCTGATCGGCGCTGACACCAACAACGCGCTGGGCATTGCCGGTGCGGCATACAACGTACGCATACTGCCGCTGCGCGCATTGGGCAAGTGCGGCGGCTATGACTCCGACGTCATTGCAGCCATGTACTGGGCCGCGGGCTTGAGCATTCCGGCACCGTTGCTGCAAGGCGCGCCGCCGGTCAACACCACGCC
>CAIVTJ010000059.1 GCA_903908825.1 uncultured Pseudomonadota bacterium
CCCCGGCCAAGTCGGCGAACTCTCCGCCGTGCCAGTCCCCGGCGCAGTTTGGCTACTGGGCAGTGGCATGACGGCGCTGCTGGGCCTGCGTCGTCGCAAGGCTTAATCCCCGGCAGTTAACCGGCAGCGCAAGCCTCGCACCCTTGCGCTGCCCCGCCGAACGGCGCTTGAATGCGCCATGAGCGATTTCAGCAAACACACCTCTTTGCGCGGCCTGCTGGCGCCGGCGCGTTTTGAAGCCGACGTCTATGACTGCGAGGTCAGCGGCGCCATCCCGGCCGACTTGGACGGGGCCTTTTACCGCATGCACGGCGATTGGCTGTATCCACCCAAGTATCTCGATGACATCAGCCTGGCTGCCGATGGCTATGTCAGTAGCTTTCGCTTCCGTAATGGCTTGGTCGATTACAAAGGCCGCTATGTGCGCACCGATCGCTTCGAGCGGCAGACGCAGGCGCGCCGTCAGCTCTATGGCTATTACCGCAACCCTTATACCGACGAGCCGCAGGTGCAGGACATCGCCAACCCCGGCCTGCGCACCACGGCCAACACCACGCCGGTGTCCTTTAATGGTCAGTTGCTGGCCACCAAAGAAGATGGCCTGCCGTACCGTTTGGATCCGCGCACTTTGGCCACGCTGGGCCCCACCGACTTTGAAGGGCAGTGGCAGGGGCAGGCGTTTACGGCGCACCCGAAGCTGGACCCGCGCAGCGGTGAGCTGGTGGCCTTTGGTTATGAGGCCGATGGCCTGGCCTCACGGCAAGTGCTGCTGGGCAGCTTTGCCCAGCACGGCCAGTTGCAGTGGCAGCGCCGTTTTGATGTGCCTTACACCAGCATGCTGCACGACATGGCGCTGACGCCGCAGCACGCGCTCATTGTCGGCGGCGGCGGCGTCACCAGCCTCGAACGCATCAAGGCCGGCAAGCTGCACTGGGCGTGGAACTCTTCGCTGCCTTCTTACTATGGCATCGTGCCGCGCAACTCAGCAGAGCCTATCCGTTGGTTCAGCGGACCCGAGCGTTCTATCGTGCACACCGCCAACGCCTATGTTGAAGGCAATAAGGTGGTGCTCATTGCACCCATGGCCAATGGCAACACCTGGCCGTGGTTTGAGGACCTAGCCGGCAAGCCCTTTGCTATGCCGCCCACTACGCTGCGCCGTGTGACCTTTGACTTGGACGGTAACGCCGAGTCCGGCGTTGAAGAAGTGCTGTTTGACAGGCCCATCACCAGCTTCACGCGCATTGACGAACGCTTTACGACGTTGCCCTTCCGTTATGTGTTTGTGCAGTTTGCCGATGCCGAGCAAGCGTGGCAGGGGGCCTTGCCCGATGACCCGCGGCAGCAACCGGTCAACAGCATCGGTCGCTTTGATTTGCAGACGATGACTATGAAGTCGCTGTTTGTGGGTGCCCACCACATCGTGCAAGAGCCGTGCTTTGTGCCGCGACCGGGTAGCAGCGCCGAAGGCGATGGTTATCTGCTGGCCACCGTGCACAACCTGCAGACGCAGCGCAGCGAGTTATTAATCGTAGACGCGCAAGAGATGGTCGAGTTGGCTCGTGTGCTGCTGCCGTTCCGCACGGCCGCGCAGGTGCATGGCATCTGGGCCGACGTCAACGAACTGCCTATGTAGGGCGAGGGCTCAGCGTCGCTGAGCCAACAGTCCATCGCCTTGCGGCTGAGTCTTAAAGCCGGCTTGTTGTAAGCGCTTGGCCACTTCGGCCGGCACATCGCGGCCGCTGGTCAGCTTGTTGGGTGTGCCGGTGTAATGAAACATCGCGCCGTTTTTGCGCAGCACACGCGCCAACTGGCTGTAGAACTCGAACGAGTACAACTCACCGGCAATGCCAAAGCGCG
>CAIVTJ010000060.1 GCA_903908825.1 uncultured Pseudomonadota bacterium
CAGCGGTTGGGACACCCATGCTAACGAGGGCGGCGCACAGGGTGCTCTGGCACAGCGCTTGGGCGTGCTCGACCAGGGTCTGCGCAGCCTGTCTGAGAGCCTGGGTGATGTCTGGCAGCACACCGCGGTGGTGGTGGTCACCGAGTTTGGACGCACAGCGGCTATCAATGGCACTCGCGGCACAGACCACGGCACGGGCGCGGCGGCCTTGCTGGTCGGTGGTGCCGTACAAGGTGGCAAGGTCATCGCCGATTGGCCCGGCCTGTCTGCCAAAGCGCTGTATGCCGGGCGCGATCTGCAGCCCACGTTGGATCTGCGTTCGGTGTTCAAAACACTGCTGCGCGATCACATGGCTGTGCCGCGCGCGCATATCGAGTCGCAAGTGTTTCCCGATAGCGCTGCCGCCCCGTATCTGCCCAATCTGCTGCGCAACCCGGCCTGACCGCCGGGCGAGGGCGGCCGTATCGCCGTCAGCTCGTGACGGTTCGCAAAGGCAGGCTTCGCCCCACCAGCAGACCCAATACGCCCAGTGCGGCCGCCAACAACAACGTTGTGGTCACGCCCAGATGATCGGCAATCTGCCCCCAGCCCATGCTGCCGCCGGCCAGGCAGCCATAAAACACCGCCGTGTACAGCGCCATGCCCCGGGCGCGGGCAAAGTCGGGCACTGCCAGTTGTGCGGCGACGTTTAAGGTAGACAGCGCCGCGATCCACGAAGCGCCGGCCAGCAGGCTGGTCAGCAGGGCCAATGCAGGCACCGGCACCAGTGCATAACTGAGCAAGGTGACCAGCGTGCCGCAGGTGCCGGTGACCACCAGCCCATCCAAACCAAAGCGCTGTCGTAAACGCGGCAGCAACAGTGCACCGGTCACCGCGCCCACGCCGATACAGCCCACCATCACGCCATACAGCCGGGCTGTGCCCTGTAATTGCACGCGCGCGATCAGCGGCAACAAAGCCCAATAGGCGCTGGCAAACACATAGAACACCACGGATCGCCATAAGGTGTTTTGCAGCGGCTTGTTGCCGCGTGGCAGTTGCAGGCCTTGCAGCAGCGCAGCGCCATAGCTTTGCGCTGCCCGGTTGGGCGCATCGGCCGGTGGCGGCGCCATACGCCACCACCACAAAGCTGCAATGACAGCGATGAAGCTGGCTGCATTGAACAGAAACGGCCAAGCCATGCCGACGCTTGCGATGAGCAGGCCGCCGATGGCCGGGCCGATCGCGCGGCTGATGTTCATGCCGACGGCATTGAGGGCCACGGCCGATTGCAATTCGCTGCGGGGCACCAGTTGCGGCAGGATGGCCTGCCAGGCCGGTGACAACATGGCCGTGCACAGGCCCAGGGCAAAGGTCACCGCCAACAAGATCGATGCGGTCACGGCACCGGCCAGAACCAGCCCGCCCAGTGTCAGCGCCAACAGTAACGCCGCCGATTGCATGATGATCTGCAAGCGCCGCTTGTCGACCCGGTCGGCTAATGTGCCGGCCGGCAAGGCCAGTAAAAACACAGGCAGTGACGTTGCCACCTGCACCATGGCCACCATCGCCGGTGAGGTGGTCAGGGTGGTCATCAACCAACCGGCCGAGGTGTCGTGCATCCACGAACCGATGTTGGACACCAGCGCTGCGCTCCACAGCACCGCAAAATCACGGTGGCGCAGCGGACTCCAAGCCTTGCCTGGCAAAAGCCTAGAGCCCCTCGGTGACAAACACGCGGTAGCTGCCGGCCTTGAAGCGGTGCTGCACGGCGGCCTGATAGCCCGGGCTGTTGTACCAAGCCATGGCCGAGGTCATGTCCGGAAACTCGACGATGACCGCGCCTTCGATGGGCTTGCCTTCCAGCATCTGCAAACTGCCGTAAAGGGCCAGCGGCTTGACCGGGTGACCATCCAGTGTCGCCGGTACCGCTTCCATGTAACGGGCGAACTCGGCGGTATCGCGCATCTCTTCGCGCATGAAAACGATGTAGGCGGCCATGGTCTGCTCCTTGTGCGCTTTTAGCGCGTGAGTTTTTTGTACTTGATGCGATGCGGCTGTGCGGCGTCTTCGCCATGACGGCGCTGGTAGTCGGCCGCGTACTCGTTGTAGTTGCCTTCGAAGAACACCAGTTGTGACTCGCCCTCAAACGCCAGAATGTGCGTGGCGATGCGATCGAGGAACCAGCGATCATGCGAGATGACGATCGCGCAACCGGGGAAGCCCAGCAGCGCTTCTTCGAGCGCACGCAGGGTTTCGATGTCCAGGTCGTTGGTGGGTTCGTCCAGCAGCAGCACGTTGCCACCGGCACGCAGCACCTTGGCCAGATGCACGCGGTTGCGTTCACCGCCGGACAACTCGCCGATGATCTGCTGTTGGGTGGCGCCCTTAAAGTTGAAACGGCCGACATAACCGCGCGATGGCGTCTCGTAATTGCCGACCTTGATCAGGTCCTGTCCGCCCGAAATCTCTTGCCAGACGGTTTTCTTGTCATCCAGGGTCTGGCGTGACTGATCGACATAGGCCAGCTTGACGCTGGGGCCGATGCGGATCTGGCCGCTGTCGGGTTGTTCCTGACCGGTGAGCATGCGAAACAGCGTCGACTTACCGGCGCCGTTGGGGCCGATGATGCCGACGATGGCGCCCGGTGGAATGCTGCACGAGAAGTTGTCTATCAGCAGCCGTTCGCCAAAGCCCTTGCTGAGATTGTTGATCTCGATGACCACATCACCCAAGCGTTCACCCGGGGGGATGTAGATTTCGTTAGTCTCGTTGCGCTTCTGAAACTCTTGCGAAGAGAGTTCCTCGAAACGCTGCATGCGCGCCTTGCTCTTGGCCTGGCGTGCTTTGGGGTTGGTGCGCACCCATTCCAGTTCTTTTTCGAGCATCTTGCGCAAGCCTTCCTGCGACCGCTCTTCTTGCGCCAGGCGCGCGTCTTTTTGTTCGAGCCATGACGAATAGTTGCCCTGCCACGGGATGCCATGGCCGCGGTCGAGCTCAAGGATCCACTCAGCGACGTTGTCCAGAAAGTAACGGTCGTGGGTCACGGCGATAACGGTGCTGGGATATTCCTCGAGGTAACGCTCCAGCCAAGCCACCGATTCAGCGTCCAAGTGGTTGGTCGGTTCGTCCAGCAGCAGCATGTCGGGGGCCGACAGCAGCAAGCGGCATAGCGCGACGCGGCGTTTTTCACCGCCGGAGAGCTTGCCGATGATCGCCTCCCACGGCGGCAGGCGCAGGGCATCGGCCGCGATCTCGAGTTTGCGCTCGAGCTCCCAGCCGCCGGCCGCATCGATGGCGTCCTGCAGTTTGGCTTGCTCTTCGAGCAGCGCGTTCATCTCATCGTCGCTCATCGGCTCCGCAAAGCGATCGCTGATCGCGTTAAAGCGCTCGACCTGACGGAAGGTTTCACCGACGCCTTCCATGACTGCGGCGCGCACGGTGTGGTCATCATTCAATTGCGGCTCTTGCGGCAGATAGCCCACGCGGATGCCGGTCTGGGCACGCGCTTCGCCGTCTATGCTGGTATCGATGCCGGCCATGATCTTCAGCAGCGTCGACTTGCCCGAGCCGTTGAGGCCCAGCACGCCGATCTTGGCGCCGGGGAAAAACGACAGGCTGATATCCCGCAGGATGATGCGCTTGGGCGGCACCACCTTGGAGACGCGATTCATGGTGTAGATGTATTGGGCCATACGCTTGAGCTTGCCTGCCTTGATGTGTGGGGATGCGCCGGTGAGGCGCGGCGCATTATCGGGCAATTGCCGCCCGCTGTCGCCCCGCCGGGCCCTGTGGCCAGCATGCTAGGCTAGTCCGCTGTGCAAACCGCAACACCGCAGGTTTTAGTGATCGCTGATGAGCCTCTGGGCCGCTATGGCTTCCCGGATGCGCATCCGTTCGGCAGCGACCGTCTGGCAGCCTTTAACAGGGTGTTTCGTGAACGCGGTCTGCCGGCGCGCACGCTGTCGGCGGCCTCACGTCAGGCCAGTGAGGCGGAGTTGCTGACTTTCCATACTGCCGCGCTGCTGCAGCACGTGCGTGAAGGCTCGGCCAGCGGACAGGGCTGGCTGGATGGTGGTGATACGCCGGCCTTCCGGGGTGTTTATGAGGTTGCGGCGCAAGTGGTCGGCGCCACGCTGGAGGCCACGGCGGCCATCATGGCCGGTCAGGCACAGCACGCCTTTGTGCCCATCGCCGGTCTGCATCACGCCACCCGCACGGCTGCCGCCGGTTTTTGTGTGTTTAACGACATTGGTGTGGCCATCGAGTTGCTGCGCCGGCAATACGGTCTGCAACGCATCGCCTATGTGGATATCGATGCCCATCACGGCGATGGTGTGTTCTATGCCTATGAAGCCGATCCCGATCTGATCTTTGCCGATATCCACGAAGACGGTTCGTCGCTCTACCCGGGCACTGGCGCGGCGCATGAAACGGGCACAGGCGATGCGGCGGGCAGCAAGCTCAATATTCCGTTGCCGGCAGGCAGCGATGATGCAGCCTTCAGGCAGGTCTGGCCGCAGGTGTTGGCCCATTTAGAGCGCTTTGCACCCGAGTTCATCATCCTGCAGTGCGGCACAGACAGCCTGGCCGGTGATCCACTCACACACTTGCAGCTCACGCCAGCCAGTCATGCGCTGGCAGCGACAGATCTGGCTGCTTTGGCGCGCAAGTTTGCGCAGGGCAGGCTGTTGGCGCTCGGTGGTGGCGGCTACAATAGGACCAACCTTGCAGCGGGTTGGAATACGGTTGTTGAGGCCTTGCTTTGCGCTGCTGACGCGCCGATCAGCTAAAGTAGCGCATCACTTCCGGAGGCGCTCACGCATGTTTGAAAAGTCCATGTCCATTGCCGGTTTCGATCCTCAGCTTGCAGCGGCCATTGCTGCCGAGCGCGTGCGTCAGGAAGAGCACATCGAACTGATCGCCTCCGAGAACTACGCCAGCCCGCGCGTGCTTGAGGCACAAGGCTCGGTGCTGACTAACAAATACGCCGAAGGCTATCCGGGCAAGCGCTATTACGGTGGCTGCGAAAACGTTGACGTGGTCGAGCAACTGGCCATCGATCGCATCAAGAAGCTGTTCGGTGCCGACTATGCCAACGTGCAGCCGCACTCCGGCTCACAGGCCAACGGCGCTGTTTATCTGGCGCTGTTGCAGGCCGGCGATACGGTGCTGGGCATGAGCCTCGATCATGGCGGTCACCTCACGCACGGTGCCAAGGTCAACTTCTCCGGCAAGACTTATCGCGCGGTGCAATACGGCATCAAGCCCACTGATGGCACCATCGACTATGAGCAGGTCGAACGCGTCGCGCTGGCCGAACGTCCCAAACTGATCATCGCCGGTTTCTCGGCTTATTCACGGCACCTCGATTACGCGCGCTTCCGCGCTATCGCCGATCAGGTCGGTGCCTACCTGCTGGTCGACATGGCGCACATCGCAGGCCTGGTGGCCACCGGCCTGTCGCCCAATCCGCTGCCCTATGCCGATGTGGTCACCAGCACCACGCACAAGACGCTGCGCGGCCCGCGCGGTGGCATCATCCTGTGCCGCTCCAACCCTGAGCTGGAAAAGAAGTTCAACTCGGTGGTGTTCCCCGGCACGCAGGGCGGGCCGCTGATGCACGTCATCGCCGCCAAGGCCGTGGCCTTCGAAGAAGCGCTGCAGCCGTCATTTAAGGCTTATCAGCAGCAGGTGCTCGACAATGCCCGCACCATGGCCGCCACGCTGGTCAGCCGCGGCTATCGCATCGTCTCCGGCGGTACCGACAATCACCTGTTTCTGCTCGACCTGTCCGACAAACCCATCAACGGCAAAGAAGCCGATGCGGCGTTGGGTCATGCCAACATCACGGTCAACAAGAACGCTGTGCCCAACGACCCGCGGCCGCCCATGGTCACCAGCGGCATCCGTATCGGTACGCCGGCGTCCACCACGCGTGGTTTCCGCGAAGCCGAGATGGTGCAAGTGGCAGGCTGGATCGCCGATGTGCTCGACAGTCAGGGCGCTCCTGAAGTGGTCGATCGCACCCGGCAGGCTGTACTCGAGTTGTGCCGGCGTTTCCCGGTTTACGGCTCTTAAGCCGCTACCGGCTGATCTATGCACTGTCCGTTCTGCAACCACGCCGAGACCAAGGTCACTGACTCACGTCTGGCGGGGGGCGGAACACAGATCCGCAGGCGGCGTGAGTGCCTGTCCTGCGGTGAGCGCTACACCACCTTTGAGACTGCCGAACTGGTCATGCCGCTGGTGGTCAAGACCGACCGCCGGCGCTCGCCGTTCGATGAGTCCAAGCTGCGCGCCGGCATGGAAAAGGCGCTGCAAAAGCGCCCGGTGAGTCGCGAGTCCATCGAAGAGGCCATCACCCGCATCTGCCAGCGGCTGCGCAGCATGGGTGAGCGAGAAGTGCAATCGCGTGTCATCGGCGAACTGGTCATGGAAGAGTTGCGGCACTTGGACGAGGTCGGCTATGTGCGCTTCGCCTCGGTCTATCGCAGCTTTCAGGATGTCGACGAGTTCCGCTCTGAAGTCGATCGTCTCTCGGACGGGCGTTTGCCCAGTCGCGAACAACTGCCCCTGATTCCCAGCCCGGCGGGTAAGCAGGGTCGCAAACCGTGAGCCCGGCGACAGCCGGTGCGCCGGCGTGGACGGACACTGAACAGCAGATGATGGCCCGCGCGCTGCAACTGGCACAGCGCGGCCTGTACACCACTGACCCCAATCCCCGCGTGGGTTGTGTGCTGGCGCAGGGCGACAAGGTCCTGGCCGAGGGTTGGCATGAGCGCGCCGGCGGGCCGCATGCCGAGGCCATGGCGCTGACGGCAGCCGGCGAGGCTGCGCGCGGCAGCACCGCCTATGTGACGCTGGAGCCCTGCAATCATCACGGCCGCACTCCACCGTGCACCGAAGCGTTGCTGCGCGCGGGCGTTGCGCAGGTCATCTATGCCCTGCGCGATCCCAACACACAGGTGCGCGGAGGAGGCGAGCAGCGCTTGCGCGAGGGTGGCATCACCGTCCGTTCGGGCTTGTTGGCCGACGCCTCGCGCGAGCTCAACTGCGGTTATGTCAAACGCTTGACCACCGGTTTGCCGTGGGTGCGCATCAAGCTGGCGATGAGCCTCGATGGACGCACGGCACTGGCCAGCGGTGAAAGCCGTTGGATCACCGCCGAGCCGGCGCGTAAAGACGCACAGCGTTACCGCGCGCGCAGTTCGGCCATCGTCACCGGCATCGGCACCATCCTCGCTGACGATCCGGCGATGAACGTGCGCCTGCCGGACAGCGACCGTCAGCCGCTGCGGGTCGTACTCGACAGCGATATGCGCACGCCGCCGCAGGCTCGGGTGGTGCAGCGCGACGGACCGGTCTGGGTGCTGGCGGCGCGCGAGCAGCTGGTGCGGCGCGCGGCGCTCGAGGCGCAGAAAGTTAAAGTTCAGGTGCTCGGCAGCGCCGGGCCGCAGGTGCCGCTGCAGGCTGTGCTGCAAGGTCTGGCCGATGCGCAGGCCAATGAAGTGTGGGTCGAGGCGGGGGCTAAGCTTGCCGGTGCCTTTGTAGCTGCCGGCCTGTTCGATGAACTGGTGGTCTATGTGGCGCCAGCCTTGCTGGGCCCGGATGCACGGCCGTTGCTGCATTTGCCGGCTTTGCATAGCCTCGATCAGCGTCAGCAGCTTCGCTATACCGATATCACGCGGGTGGGTGACGACTTGCGTTTAACGCTGCAGAGGGTCTGACATGTTCACCGGAATCATCCAGTCGCTGGGACGCGTGGCGGCGATGCAAGCGCGCGGAGGTGACTTGCGTTTGACCATCGATGCCAGTGATCTGGCGGCGCGCATCGGCACGCAGCGTCTGGCGGTGGGCGAGAGCGTCGCGGTCAATGGCGTGTGCCTGACAGTTATCGATCCGGAAGCCGGCTGCTTCAGTGCCGATGTCTCGCGCGAGACCTTATCTTTGACCACGCTGGCTGATCTTGCGGTTGATGCACCGGTTAACCTTGAGGCCGCCTTGCGCGCCGGTGACCCCTTGGGCGGCCACTTGATGTCCGGTCACGTCGATGGCGTGGCTACGGTGCTGTCGGTATCCAGTGACGCGCGTTCGTGGCGGGTGCAGGTGCAGGTGCCCGAGCCGCTGGCGCGGTTTTTGGCCCCTAAGGGCTCGATAGGCCTCGATGGCGTCAGCCTGACGGTCAATGCGGTAGACGGAGCCAGCTTTGGCGTCAATCTGATCCCGCATACGGTCGCGGTCACCACCTTCGGTCGCTTGCAAGCCGGCTCTCGCCTCAATGTCGAGGTGGACCAGTTGGCCCGTTACCTGGAGCGGTTACTGGCGCTGCGCTGTTAGACTTAGCGGATGCAATCCACGCCAGACTCAGAGCAGGCCGCGGCCGGTTTCGACCGCATCGAAGACATCCTCACCGATCTGGCTGCCGGCCGGATGGTGGTCATCGTCGATGACGAGGACCGCGAAAACGAGGGCGACCTGCTGATGGCCGCCTCGCTGGTGCGGCCTGAAGACATCAACTTCATGGCCCGCTTCGGGCGCGGCCTGATCTGCCTGACGCTGACCCGCGAGCGCTGCGCGCAGCTGCGCTTGCCGCTGATGGTCAGCGAAACGGACATCGAACGGCGCACCAATTTCACGCTGTCCATCGAAGCGGCCGCTGGCATCACCACCGGTATCTCGGCCTACGATCGCGCGCACACCGTGCGTGCGGCGGTGGCGGCCAACGCGCGCCCCGAAGATTTGCGTCAACCCGGTCACATCTTTCCGTTGATGGCGCAGCCCGGTGGCGTGCTGACGCGCGCTGGCCACACTGAAGCCGGTTGCGATCTGGCGCGGCTGGCGGGATTGGAGCCTGCGGCGGTCATCGTCGAGATCATGAACGATGACGGCACCATGGCGCGGCGGCCGCAACTCGAAGCCTTTGCGCGTCTGCATAATCTGCGCATCGGTACCATCCGCGATCTGATCCGTTACCGGCTGCGCAATGAGCGCACGGTGGAACGCATTGCCGAGCGCAGCATCCAGACCGAGTTCGGCACCTTTCAGCTCTATGCCTACGAGGATCATGTGCATCGTGATCTGCACCTGGCTTTGGTGCGCGGTTCGCTGCAGGAAGCGCCTGTGCCGCTGGTGCGCGTGCATGTGGCCGATACGCTGCGCGACTTGATCGGCGTCAGCGGCAGTCAGCGGGCGTGGACTTTGCGTGCCGCGCTAGAACGCATCTCCCGTGCGCCCAGCGGCGTGCTGGTGGTGCTGCGCGAACATGAATCCACGCGCGAGCTGGCCGATGCCATCCAGACGCTGCCGCGACGTGCGCCGAGTGTCGTGCCCGATAACAGTGTGCTGCGGACCTATGGCATCGGTGCACAGATCCTCAAAGACCTGGGTGTGCAACGCATGCGTGTGCTGTCAGCACCCAAACAGATGCTGGGCATCTCGGGCTTTGATCTGCAG
>CAIVTJ010000061.1 GCA_903908825.1 uncultured Pseudomonadota bacterium
AGCACATTGCCGCTGTGGCCTATTGCAGGGCCGAGGCCAGTGCCTTTGAGGTGCTCAGCGTTGCCGGCAAACTGATCAAGCAGGCGCTGGCCCTGCATCCTCAAGCCAAGCGTATCGGCGTGCTGGCGCCCGGCGGCAGCGCAGCCCGCCAGCTGCTGTGGCAAGAGTCTTTGTTTGCTGCCGCCAGCGCACAATCCTTTGCGCTACCCAACGACAAAGCCGCGGCAGCTGATGCGCCGCCGCCTGTGCAGCTGACCCGGGTCGATTTATTTCAAGCTGCAGAACTGGATTTGCTCCGCGTACAAGCCACCGCCGACGCCGGCAATCTGGTGCGCCACCTGACGGCGCTGCCGCCCAATGTGCTCGATGCGGCCGGTTATCGCCGCGCGCTGGGTCAACTGGCACGTCGCCACGGATTAAAACTACGCTGGTACAACGAAGCAGCGCTGCGCAAATTGGGCGCCGGTGCGTTTCTGGCGGTCAGCCGCGGCAACGGCGCACGCGATGCCGGTATCGCCCGCCTGTCCTACCGGCCGCGCGGTAAAGCCCGCAGCACGCCCGATGTCACGCTGGTCGGTAAAGGCATCTTGTTTGATACCGGCGGCACCAATCTCAAGCCGCATCGCAGCATGCTCGATATGCACACCGACATGGCCGGCAGCGCCGTGGCACTGGCTTCGCTGATCGCGCTGGCACAAACCCGCGCGCCGCTGGCCGCAGATGCCTGGCTGGCCATCACCGAGAACAACATCGGCCCGCGTGCTTATCGTCCGCAAGAGGTCGTCCGCGCAGCCAATGGCACGACCATACAGATCATTCATACCGATGCCGAAGGGCGCATGGTACTGGCCGATACGCTGGCACTGGCCGCGCGCGATAAACCCGCGCTGATAATCGACTACGCCACGCTCACCGGCGCGTGTGTCTATGCGCTGACCGAGCGGCTCAGCGGCGTGTTCAGCAATCGCGAAGCGCTGCTGGCACCGGCCATTTCCGCAGGCACGGCCAGCGGCGAGCGCGTCTGGAGCTTTCCGCTCTACGAAGATTTTGACACCGACATCGAGAGCAGCATTGCCGATGTGGCGCAATGCGCCGTCGACGGCAAGGGCGATCACATGCTGGCCGCGCGCTTCCTGCAACGGTTTGGACCTGAGACCGTGCCTTGGCTACATGTTGACCTGTCTTCGGCCACGCGCCGCGGCGGATTGGCGCATGTCGGCACCGAGATCACCGGCTTTGGCGTGCGTTTCACCCTATCGCTGTTGCTAGACCAGAAACGAACGCTGACATGAATAGCTTGCGCATCCGCCAACCCGATGACTGGCACCTGCACCTGCGCGACGGTGCGGCTTTGCAGGCTGTGGTTGCGCATACCGCACGACAGTTCGGTCGTGCCATCGTCATGCCCAACCTAAAGCCTGCGGTAACCACGACCGCCGCAGCACAGGCTTATCGGCTACGCATTGTCGCTGCGCTGCCGGCGGGCAGCAGCTTTACGCCGCTGATGACGCTGTACCTGACCGACAACACCGACCCGGCAGAGATCGCCATGGCCCGCGCCAGTGGCGTGGTAGCCGGTTGCAAGCTCTATCCGGCAGGTGCGACCACCAACTCTGACTCGGGTGTCACCGACATCCGCAAACTCGATGCCGTGTTCGAGCACATGGCACAGCACAAGCTGCCGCTGCTGGTGCACGCCGAAGTCACGCACAGCGATGTCGATGTATTCGACCGCGAACGTCGTTTTATCGATGACATCCTGGTGCCCTTGCATGCACGCCTGCCGCAACTTCGCATCGTGCTCGAACATGCCACCACGCGGGCCGCGGTCGAGTTTGTGCGCAGTGCCGCGCACGGTCTGGCCGCCACGCTGACCCCGCAGCATCTGCTGATGAACCGCAACGATCTGTTCAGCGGTGGCATGCGTCCGCATCATTACTGCCTGCCTGTGCTCAAGCGCGAAGCCGATCGCGTGGCTTTGCTAAGCGCTGCCACCAGTGGTGATGAGCGCTTTTTCTTAGGGACTGACAGCGCTCCGCACGGGCGATCGACCAAAGAAGCCGCGTGCGGTTGTGCCGGCATCTATTCGGC
>CAIVTJ010000062.1 GCA_903908825.1 uncultured Pseudomonadota bacterium
AACGCGACCCCCTTTTACGTGATGCTGATGCTCTTTGCGCTGGGCGGAACTTGGAGCTGGACCCAAGCCCTGGCGGCCGCGATCGTCGGCATAGGAGTCCTGGTCGCGCAGGATCTGATCCCCCTGAGCCGACGCCATCCGACAACATAAAGCCGCCCCCAGGGGATACGCAGCCGACTATTAGTCATAATGGTGGCCTGTACTTACAGAGGTTTCCTTAGACCTTTTATGAAGCTTTCCCGTTCTGCCCTGGTTTTAATGCTCATCGGCTTGTGCGCCAGCTGCGCCAGCCATTCGTCCAAAATGATTGGAAAGCTGCAGGACAAAAATCCACAATTTGCGACTGCCCAATGCCAAAACGCACGGCAAAACGCTGGTGTGCACGACGATGTGCAAAACGCCAAACTCTGGGTGGGTCCGTCGGTCTTGCTGCTGGCGGGGCCGCTGGCCATTGTCCCGGTCTTCCTATCCGGCGTGGGCTTGAACACCATGGACCAAATGCAGGCCAACGACATTGCCAAAAACTGCGGTGTCACAGCGATTTCTCAGGAAGCGGTGGCCCAAAGTGTGGCGGTGGATAGCGCGCTTTCACTTGGGCTCGGTGTTGTGGTGCCGGTGCCTACGGTGCAGGCTGCTAGCGCACGCTAGGGAATCTGCAAATACCCGGAGCATGTCGCCGCGATGCATTCGCGCGGCAACATCAAACCGCTCTACGGGAAGCGTCTTCAGCTTCGGTGTTATCTGTCACTTGAACTTCGGAAGCGTCGGATTCGTCAGCTTTTGGAAAACACATACTTTCCCCATCTCATCTTTGCCCACACCAGCAAAATCCATCGTCATTGATGATGCACGTTCCAGTTCCACAGCATCGTGGGTCTTCTGTCATGGCTATCTCCAAAAAAAAGCCCCGCTCTTGTGAAGCGAGGCTCAGTTGATGATTGATATGGGGTGGCTGATGGGGCTCGAACCCACGACAACAGGAATCACAATCCTGGACTCTACCAACTGAGCTACAGCCACCGCAGAGTGTTCGATTATAGCGGTGTTGTCACGGTGCGGCGGGCGAGGCCGTGTCTGTTTTTCCGTCGCCCTTGGCGGCGTTGATCTTGACCTTGAAGCGCTCTTTCAGCAGCTGGTAGTAGGCCGCGTTTTCTGCTGTGACCCAAGCCTGCGTGTATTGAGCCCGATCCTGCTTGGCGCTTTCGTCGGTGACACCGGTGCGAGCCAGGGTCTTGTTGACCTTGACCACAGCGTAGCCCTGCGCGCCCAGGTCGACCCCGACGAAGGCCGGCAGCGCCGAAGTGTCGGCACGAAGCGCCGCCTCCACCAGGGCTGCAGGCTGATTCTGCGGCTGATCGCGCGACACATTGATGGCCGCGGGCAGCGTGGCGCTGTCGGGCTTGGCCTTCCAGGCGGCCAGCTGGCTCATGCCTTCTTTCTTCGCCAGCTCGGCGCCGCGCGACGCCTGCAGGCGCTCGCGCACCTGAGCCTTGACTTCGGCCAGGGGCAGCGTGCGCGCCGGCGCGTATTGCACGATCCGGCCTGACACCAGCTGGTTGGGAGCAATTTCCACAGCCTCGGTATTGCGCTTCTTCTCCACCGAGTCGGGTGAGAAGATGGCAGCCAGGAATTTGGGATTGGCCAGAACGCCCTTCACGCCGGCCGCGGGCTGGCGCATCAGCGCACTGGCCGTGTGCACTTCCAGCTTGAGGCGATCCGCCGCAGGCTTGAGGCTGTCCGACTGCTCGTACACGGTGTTGGTGAAGATCTCTGCGGTTTCGGCAAACTTGCGCTGCGCCTGCTGTTTCATCAGGTCGGCCTCAATCTGCGGGCGCACTTCCTCGAAGCTGCGCTGCTTGGGCGTCTTGACGTCGGTGAGCTTGATGATGTGGTAGCCGTAGTCGGTTTCCACCACGGCGCTGATCTCGCCCTTCTTCAGCGCAAACGCCGCGTCCTCAAACGGTTTGAGCATGGTTCCGCGCGTGAAGAAATCGAGGTCGCCACCATTGGCGGCAGAACCCACGTCCTGCGAGTTCTTCTTCGCCAGTTCGGCAAAACTGTCGGGCGCCTTTTGCACCGCGGCCAGCAGTTCCTGAGCGCGCGCCTTGGCCTTGAGCCGCGCCTCGGGCGCAGCGCTCTTGGGCGACTCGATCAGGATGTGGCTGGCGCGGCGCTCTTCCTTGCCGCTGAGCCGTTCCTGGTTCTGTTCGTAGTAGGTTTTCAGATCCGCTTCGTTCAGCACCAAGGATTTCTTCACGGCGTCCAGATCCAGCACCACGTATTCGATGCTGGCCTGCTCGGGCGTCTGGAACATGGCCTGGTTCGCCTGGTAGAAGGCGTCCATATCGGCGTCGGTGATCGACGCCTTGGCGGCGAAATCGGCGGCGTTGAAGCGTGCCACCTGGACCTCGCGGTGCTCCAGGAACGCATTCACCGCCAGGTCCGCCAGCGCGGCCGGGGCAAAGCCTGTGCCGGTGACGCCGGCCGTGACTTGGTGGCTCGAGATGTCGGAGCGGATCCGCGCTTCAAACCCTTCGGGCGAGAGGCCTTGCTGCGACACCAGTTGCCGATAGCGGTCCTTGTCGAGCGCGCCGTCAGGCTGGCGCAGCGCGGCAATGGTGGGATCCTCCAGCAGGGCGCGGCGCAGGCGCTGGTCCGAGGTCACGAGTCCCGCCTTGTCGGCTGCCGCTGCCAGCACGCGGTCGTGCACCAGACGCTCCAGCGTGGCGTAGCGCGCCCGTGGCGAATCCAGCAGCTTGGGGTCCACGTTCGGACTCGAGGCGCGGATGCGCTCGACTTCCTGCTTGTGCGCGTTGTCCCACTCGACCTGGCTGATGTCCTGACCATTGACCTCGGCCACGGTCTCGCCCTTGTCGCGAAAGCGGCTGTAGCCTTCGATCCCGAACAGCAAAAAGGACGGAACGATCAACAAGAACAGCAGGAACTGCATGATCCGGGTGTGCTTGCGGACGAAATCAAACATACTGAAACTCTCCGAGTGCGAAACAACAAAAAAGGCGAACTCAGTGTTCGCCTTTGCTTGGGTGGTGGGTGCTGACGGTCTCGAACCGCCGACATTCTGCGTGTAAGGCAGACGCTCTACCAACTGAGCTAAGCACCCTGCAGAACCAAATTCCTAACGTGACATCGACTGAATCTGATGGCACGGGGTGCTTTGCACACCATGCATGGAGCTCAGTTCAAGTGATCTTTCAACGCCTTGCCTGGACGGAACTTGGGTACCTTGGCTGCCTTGAT
>CAIVTJ010000063.1 GCA_903908825.1 uncultured Pseudomonadota bacterium
CACCCGCCGAACTGACGACTTTCCGCGATGCGCAGATTGCCGCGTTGAAAGACCCGGCGCAAACCCCGTCACGAGAGTCCCTGAAGATCAGCGATGACCAGATCCGCGACAGCCTCGAGGGTGCCCAGCTCAAACTGCAGCGCGAACGCGGTTCAGACCTGACCATCTTCTCACCGCGTGCATCCACCATGTCGCATCACATCGGCACGGAGACCACGAGCCTGGAATGGACGCAGATCTGCAACGACCTGATCGAGCGTTGCGTGGGCCTGTACCCGAAGAACTTCGTGGGTGTCTGCCAGTTGCCGCAGTCGCCCGGCGCGCCTCTGGCCGGCAGCGTGCGCGAACTGCAGCGCTGTGCCGACATGGGCTTTATCGGTGCCAATCTCAACCCCGACCCGTCGGGTGGTCATTGGACTGCGCCGCCGCTGACCGATAAGTATTGGTACCCCATTTACGAAAAGCTGGTCGAACTGGACATGCCGGCCATGGTGCACGTGAGCTCCTCGTGCAATCACAACTTCCATGCTACCGGTGCGCACTACATCAATGCCGACACCACGGCCTTTATGCAGTTCATCCAAGGTGATCTGTTCAAGGACTTCCCGACGCTGCGACTGATCATTCCGCACGGCGGCGGTGCAGTGCCTTACCACTGGGGTCGTTATCGCGGTCTGGCTCAGGACATGAAGCGCCCCTTGCTGGGTGAACATGTGATGAAGAACGTGTACTTCGACACCTGCGTCTATCACCAGCCCGGCATAGACCTGCTGCTCAAGGTCATAGACGTCGAGAACATACTCTTCGGCAGCGAGATGGTCGGTGCAGTGCGCGGCATAGACCCGACCACTGGCCAGTACTACGACGACACCAAGCGCTACATCGATAACTCTGCCTTGTCAGACACTGATAAGCAGCGCATCTTCTCGCAGAACGCTTTGCGCGTTTATCCGCGTCTGAAGGCTCGTTTGGCGGGTTGAGCAGGCTGCGGTAGCAACGACTTGAAACATACAGCAGCCACAACTGAAGCTGCGGGGGCGACACGTATGAGTAAGCAAACAGGGTTACGTGCGGGGTGGTTGTTGGGGCTTGCAGCCAGTGCTTGCGTCTGGGTCATGCCTGGCAGCGCACAGCAGGTGGCCGATCCGGGCTTCAAGAGCATCGGTCGCGGCGCACCGCTGCTGCAGGCCTTGCCGAACGTGCGGATGCCCCCGTTTATCCCGGGTGTTTCACCGCCGCCCGAGGCTCAGGCTCTGTTCGTCGAAGACATGAAGCGCTATCCCTTCGTGGGCCCTATGGGCAGTCCGCCCGGTGCACCAGCGCCTCGACTCAACCTGTTCCCGGTCACGCTGGCCGGTGCTTGGAACGGCGCGGTACCGCCGGGCATCACGGCCTTGCCCATAGACCTCTTCACCTCTAAAGACTTTTACAAAGACGTGGAGTTGTGGAAGGACCCGCGTTACTTCCGTTGCAACAGTCCGCAAGCTTTAGAGAACCAGCGCGGTGGCGTGGGTCCGGCCATGATCGGCCCCGATCCGCCGCGCACCGCCGCCTGGGGTTTGTGTGACAAGGGTCTGCCGCGCGCAGCACTGGTCAGCCCTTACACGTTTAGAACCGCGCAAGCGCATTACGAAGCGCTGATGGCCGAGACCAAAAAGCGCGGCGGCCCAACCAAGCACACCTATGCCACCGTGCCTGGTGAGCTCAGCGGTCGCTATGCGCCCGGCGGTTTTCTGGATAACTGGTACGCGATGATGCTCGCCGTGCAGACGCCGACGGTGTTGTCGCTGCTGACCCCTGAGTATCAGAAGCGCATGGTGCAGGACGCTTATCATCAGGCCACCACCGATACGCCGCACTGGCCGTCGCAGTACTGCTGGCCGGAAGGCTTTATCCGCCGCTGGTACTCGGCGGCTATTCAGTTCCCGATGTCCTACATCGTCACACCCGATCTGGTGCAGTTGATGGCCGGTGTGGCCGACAACTTCGTGACCAATGTGCACGTGGGGCGCAGCTTCCGCATGGACGGGCAGGTGCCGCGCTTAGGCGCTGACGTGCCCCGTTGGTTCGGCGAGACCATCGGCTTCTGGGACAAAGACGTGCTGATCACCTGGACATCCAACATCCAGGGTTGGGCCGCGCATGGTGCATTTGAGTTCTCCAGCAAGATGCAGGCGATCGAGGTCTACACGCCGGTGCGCGATGCCAAGGGCAAGGTCACGGCGCTGAACCACGAGGCCGTGCTGTATGACCCTGAGGCACTGGTCGACCCGATACGCATCATCCGCAACTACAAGCGCTTGAGCGGCTTTGATCAGGGCGACCCTTACGTCTACATCCGTTGCAACCCGACCATCTTCCCGGTCAAGGGCAAGGCCACACCGGTGTCACCGGGTACGGTCATCGAGTACGAAGTACCCGATATGTTCGGCCGGCCGTGGGCACAGATGTGGGAAAAGTACAGCGAGAAGGGCATGGAGCGTCCCAAGCAGGACGACATCTTCAAGATCAATTGAAGCCCTGAAGTCAGGACTCGTATCGCCAGCCGTGGTGGCTGGCGATGGCCAGTCCTGCTGCCACACTGGTGAACGGGTCGTGTGCCACGACCCGTCCTTCAAACAGCTCTTCGAGTAACTGCCTGACGGCCACGATCTGAGAGGTGCCGCCGGTGCGCACCACCATATCGACGTCTTGCGCTTGCAAACCGGCTTGAGCGAGCACCTGGTCTATCAGTTGCCGCAAGATGGCCAGAGGCTCAAGCAGCAGCGCCTCAAACTGACTGCGGCTGAAGGGCAGGCGCAGATTGATCTCGGGGATGTCGATGAACGTGTCTGTGACATCCGACAGCGCAGCCTTGGCAGTGCGGATGGCTTGAAAACAGGTGTAGCCATAGTTGTAGCTGATCAGATCCAGCAGGCGCTGAAACTTTTCTGACGCTGCATCCGCTTTGGCCATGCGATCGATGACCATGGTGCGTGTGCGGTTCTGATTCAGTGTGTGGGTAATGGGCCAGTTGAGCAGCCCGGTCTCAAACTCTTCGAAGGGGAATAGCGTATCGACGCTATAACCGTCTACCACGCGCTGCCAACGCTCGCCTTTACCCAAGGCCGGGAACAGCAAGGTGCGATAGATCAGCTGGTCGATTTTGTCGCCGCCCATGGCCGCGCCAGCTGTCCCGAGCACCGTAAAACGCATGCCGTCATGACGCAGCAGCGCCAGATCGAGTGTGCCACCGCCGAAGTCGACTGCCAGCGCAACACCGGGCTTGCCCGGTTGCGAACGCCACAGCCAGCTCAGCGTTGCAGCGATGGGCTCGGGATAAAATTGATGATCAACCAGACCGGCATGCCCGGCTGCTTCGGCCAACCTGGCCACGGCCAGCGTGCTGGCTTGAGCATCTCGGCCTTCAAATTGCACCGGTCGTCCCAGATGTACCGCAGGCAAGGGGCCGCGCAGCTCACGCTGCAGGGTCTGGCGGATGCGCAGCAGGATGGGCGTGAGTAAAGCCACCAGACGAAAGTGACGGCCGAAGACCGGCAAGCGCTCGTGTTCGACATCACCCAACAGCCGTTTGAGGCCCAAAAATAAACGACCCGGTTGACCCCGATCGGTTAGAGGCCCGTAGAGCGTGCGACGTTGGGTTTCCAACTCGCCACTGATCTCGTTGTCGATCTCACCGATGCCGCTAGCGGCCTCGCCGATGACCTCTGCGACCAGTTCGACACGCCGGCCGCGATTTTCATTGACGTACTGCTGCACGGCCTCGGCACCGGTCAGTGCCGCGAACTCACGGTCTAGATGTATGGCCGTGGGCAGCACAGAGCTGCCGTGCTCTAAGCGCACACTATGCAGCGTATGCCCGTCAAACCAGGCCGCAGTGGAATTGGACGTGCCGAAATCGATGCCAATACCGATGCCGGGGCGCAGCGTGTTCATGTTGCGACCCGGATGCGGCGCACTCAAATGTACTTGAGACCCAGTTCGGCGAGCTTCTCGCGGAACTTATAGATGTCCATGCCCAGTTCGCCGGAGGCCAGACGCTGACGCTTGCCTTCTTCCATGGCGCCGCGCTTGGCGGCCGCTTCGGCCACCATAGCCGCATCGGCGCAGCGCACCACGCACACGCCGTCATCGTCGGCAACGATGAGATCGCCCGGATTAATGGCTTGGGCGGCACAGATCACCGGCACATTGACCGAGCCCAAGCTGGCCTTGATGGTGCCCTGTGCATAGATGGCCTTGCTCCA
>CAIVTJ010000064.1 GCA_903908825.1 uncultured Pseudomonadota bacterium
AACGGCCGCCGCTTCGTGCCCACCAACCAAGGTGATGGCGTCGACCTCAACTTCATTCCGTCCATCCTCATCGAGCGCATGGACGTGGTCACCGGCGGTGCTTCAGCCGCCTACGGTTCGGGCGCCATTTCGGGCGTCAACAACATCTTCCTCGCGCGCAAGCTCGAGGGCGGCAAGCTTGACGTCGATTACGGCCAGTCCGCGCACAGCGATGGTAAGGATCGTCACATCGCTGCCGCGTTTGGCAGCGGCTTTAACGAGGGTCGTGGCCACTTCAGCGTTGGCTTCGAGCATCAGCAGTCTGATGCGGTCGGTTGCCTGGATGTGCGTGACTGGTGTGCCAAGGGTTGGGCCTTTGCCAACAATGCGGCCAATCCGGCCAATGGCGGCACCAACGCCAATGCGCCCAGCTACATCCTGGTGTCCAACGCACATGCCGCACAGATCAGCTCGGCCGGCGTTTTCCAGAATTTCGGTGCTGCGTTTGGCGCACCGACGCTAGGCGTCAATGCCGCCGGCACCGGCACCGTGCCGTTTAACGTGGGCACCGGTGCGGTCGGCTCGCCGTTCAACACCGTGGTCGGTGGTGATGCCAAGTCGGTCTACCAGTACACCAATCTGCGTGCACCGGTGAAGCGTGATGTCGGCGCGGCTACATTGACTTATGAGCTCACCGACACGATGAACCTGAGTGTCGATGCCAGCTATGGCAAGGTGTTCACCTCCAACCGCACTGGCGGTCTCGATGCCCAGTTCACTGCCATTGCCGGTGACAATGCCTTCTTAGGCACGTCGAGTGCGGCAGGCTCACTCAAGGCCGCACAGGCTGCTTATGCGCTGTTCCCCGGTGGTCCTGCGTTCTTCAACAAGGATTGGACCAGCCAGATCGATTCGCATTCGGACTTCAACACCGAGGTCAAGCGCATCGCCGTCGGTCTCGATGGCCGCTTTGCCGACAGCTCTTGGACTTGGGACGGGTACTTCCAGTACGGCGTGACCGACCGCTCGCAGCTGGTCGCCGACAACCGTCACCTCAATGCTTATAACTACGCTATCGATTCGGTCATCGATACGCGCGTGGGTTCGGCCACCAATGGTCAAGCCATCTGCCGAGCCACACTGCAAGGCTCGACCGATCCCATCGCCAAGGGCTGCGTCGCGCTCAACCCCTTCGGCACGGGCGTGATGTCCAAGGCCGCGCATGACTACGCCTTCGGCTACTTGCTCGAGGAGCTCAATTACAAGCAGTCGGTGCTGGCCTTTAACACCACCGGCGATCTGTTCGAGGGCTTTGGCGCCGGCACCATCAAGGGTGCAGCGGGTGTCGAGTACCGCAAAGAGCAGGGCACCAACACCGGTTCGCAGGGCGGTGCACCGGACTATGTGCGTACCGACTATCTGATTCAGTACGGCGAGTCGTTTGCCGGTGACGTTGATGTGCTCGAGGGTTACCTCGAAGCCAACGTGCCGGTGCTGCGCGGCGTGCCGGGCGCTGAGCGCTTGGAGTTCGACCTGTCGCTGCGCGAGTCGCAGTACAAGAACAAGGGCAAGGCCGGCACCACCGGTGAGAGCTCCACCCATGACATGACCACCTGGAAGATCAGCGGCATCTGGGATCCGGTCGATTGGCTGCGCGTCCGTGCCAGCCAGTCACGCGACAGCCGCGCCGCCAACTTCCGCGAGCTCTACTACGGCCAGAAGATCCAGTCTGGCGGTATCTTCGGCTTCTGTGGTCCCACGGGTTCGAGCCAGGTCGATGCCTGCGATTGGAGCTTGGAAGGCAACACGGGCCTCAAGCCTGAGCAGTCGGACACCACCACTGTGGGTTTGGTGCTGACACCCAAGGAACTGCTGCCGGGCTTCCAGTTCGCAGCCGATTACTTCCACATCAAGATCACCGACGCGATTCAGCAGGCCAACGTGCGCCGCGTGCTGGATGGTTGCCAGATATCCAATATCACCGAGTTCTGCAATCTGCTGACCCTCGATGGCACCACCTACACCTTTGGCGGCAAGACCTATAAAGGCGTCAGCAAGCTGCGCGCGCTGGCCTTCAACGGTTCGGCTTACAACTACCGCGGCATCGATTTCACCGGCAGCTACAAGCTGGACATGAACGATGCCGGGTCGCTGAACTTCCGTTTGGTTGCCACCAAGATGATGGAGCAGAGCTTCCAGCCGACGCCGGGTCAGCCCTTCGTCAACGTCGTGGGTCAGGTGGGTACCGCCAACAACTTCCTGACGGACTTCCAGTCCACGGCGGAGTGGATAGGCAACCTGTCGGCCACCTATGCGCTGGGTAACTTCACCACCACTGCACAGATGCGCTATGTGTCGTCGGGCAAGATGGACTATCTGGGCGTCACGCCCAGCGATGCCAACTATGCGACGGCCCCGTCCAACTTTGTGCGCATGGATGTGAACTCTGTGCCCAGCTATGAGGTGTTCGCGCTGAACGCTGCTTACACGTTTAAGGACCTGGGCTTTGCCAAGTCGCTGCAGCTGTGGGCCGGTATCGACAACCTGTTCGACAAGGACCCGCCGGTGGCCACCGGTACGGGCTTTGGCGGTTCAGCCAATGGCGGCACCAACGCAGTCTTCTACGACACCATCGGTCGTTCGTACAAGATCGGTCTGCGCGCCACGTTCTAAGGGTGCAGGGGACCGGTGACGGCACCGGTCTTACGACAAGCTATAAAGCCGCAACGGGCAACCGTTGCGGCTTTTTCGCAACAGATGGCGAGACGCTGCGTGTAGATTTGCCACCGTTGTTGCGTTGTGGCCTAATCAAATTAGAAATACAACATCGCTTTGGGGATCCGAGTTTTCGTTTTGCTATCCGGCGCCGCCGGACCGGTTTTTTTCTGTGTTTTTTTCCCGTTATCCTAGGGGGATATCTGCATGATCAATAACAAGCCCAAGTTCATGAGTAACCGTGTGCGCGCCTCGGTGGCCGCCATTCTCGGCTCGACCTTGCTGTCCGGCTATGCCGCCCAATCATTCTCTGCCGAAGAAAAACTCGAAGAGATCCAGGTCACCGGTTCGCGCATTACGCGCCGTGATCTCGAGTCCAACAGCCCCATCGTCTCGATCGACAACGCAGCGCTGGAAGCCAAGTCCGGCCTCAACATCGAGTCCTACCTGAACCAGCTGCCGGCCTTCAACCCGGCCGGTTCCCCCACCGTCAAGGGCGGCACGGGTAGTAACTCGGACGTGCAGATCTCGGCCGTCAGCTCGGTCGGTATCGCCTCGATCTCGCTGCGCGGCTTCGGCCCTAACCGCGGCCTGGTGCTGATGGATGGCCACCGCGCCACCCCCACCAACGCGCTGATGGTCGTTGACATCAACAGCGTGCCCTCGTCGATGATCAAGCGCGTCGAGATCATCTCGGGCGGCGCCTCGGCCACCTACGGTGCCGACGCTATCGCCGGCGTTTCGAACTTCATCCTGCGCAAAGATTTCCAAGGCCTCGAGGCCGATATCCAGCAGGGCATCACCCAGGCCGGCGACGGTCAGGAACTGCGCGCTTCGGCCCTCATGGGCAGCAAGTTCGCCGATGGCCGCGGCAATGTCGTGTTCGCCGCCGAGTACTACAACCGTGAAGCCGCTTACGAAAAGAACCGCGACTTCTATACGAAGAGCTGGTCAGACCCCACCGTCGGCGGCAACTTCCTCGGCTTCGTCATGGGTGTTAACGGCTACAACCCCATCTTCAACAGCTACTCACCTGCCGCGCTGGCTGGCATCCTGGGTAAGACCCCTGCGCAGGTCACCGGTGCCAACGGTCTGGGCAGCAACGCCATCCGCTTCAACGGCGACGGCTCGATCTTCCTGCAGGTGGGTGACAACGCCAACACCTTCAAGGGCACGATCGATGGCCTGCATTACTCGAAGGTCAATGTCTACAACGACAGCTTCGTGAATAACGCAGCCAACCCGCCGCCGCTCATTCAGAAGGTCAAGTGGGATGAGACCGAGGGCTATGCCGGTTCGCCGCAGACCCGTTATGCCTTCATGGGTTCGGGTCAGTACGACATCACCGACCATGTGCAGTTCTTCTCGAGCGCGCGCTTTGCACAGAGCCGCACCACCACCTACCTGTCGGGCACCAACGCCAGCTTCGGTTGGGAAGCCACGGTTCCTTACAACGCCACCACCGACAGCCCGGTCAACCCGGCTCTGAACTTCAAGGACCAGGCAACCGTTGCGGCCATCATGGCCAACCCGGCCGCCTACGCTAACCCGAACTTCATCGCCCACGGCGCAACCGGTGCCCAGCACCCGGTGCCGCTGTCTATGGCCATCCTGCTGAACAGCCGTGCCACGAATCCGCTGACTTCGGGTTGGATCGCCGAGACCTATCCGCTCAACAGCTTCGCTTCGCGCAGCACCGTTGATGAGAACCTGGCTTGGCAGATCGAAGCGGGCCTCAAGTTCGACGTTCCGGTCAAGGACTGGAAGGGCGAAATCTATTACTCGCGTGGCGAGTCGCAGACCTACAACGTAGCCAACGGCAACAACTCGCTGGCCCGCTGGCGCGGTGAAGTGACGGCTCTGGACTACGGCTACAAGTCGAACCTGCAGAGCAACAAGACCAACAACGTCGGTGCCAACCTGGGCTTCGGCTCGGTGGCTGTGCCTTGCACCAGCGGCTTCTATGACACGATGTTCAAGGGCGACACCCGTCCGTCCGACGATTGCCTCTATGCGGTCAATGCCCCGTTGCAGACCCGCACCGAGAACCAGCAGGACGTTGGTGAGTTGAACTTCCAGGGTGGTCTGTTCAATCTGCCGGCCGGCGAAGTCCGTGCCGCTGTGGGTTACCAGTACCGTCGCAATGCCTCGCAGTTCATCCCGGATATCCTGCAGTCGACCGCCTCGTTTACCGACCAGGTCATCGGCGTGTACCCCACCGGCTACTTGAACGCGCAGACCAAGGTCAACGACTACTACGCCGAGTTGCTGGTGCCGGTGTTGTCTGACACGTTTGTGAAGAAGGCCGAGCTTGAACTGGGCGGCCGGTTCTCGGATTACGATAAGACCGACAGCACGTCGACCTTCAAGGTCAATGGCAACATCGAGTTCAACGATTACGTGCGTATGCGTGGCGGCTTCAACCGCGCCAACCGCGCACCCAACCTGGGCGAGCTGTACCTGAACCTGCAGCAGATCTTCACGGGTGCCGGTACATACGGCGATCCTTGCAGCCTGATCTCCAACTCACCCTTCGGTGCCGGTGGCGCTGCGCCGAACCCTTGGTCGAACGCTGTGGCTAACCCGTCAGTGCTGGCCGGTGGCCAGACCGCTGCGGGTGCCAAGAGTGCCTACCTGATCTGCCAGGCGCAGATGGGTGCCGGTGCAACCAACCCGTCGGGTGGTTACTACACCAACTCGCATGCTCCGGGTGCCATCGGTGGCGGCGGCTTTGCTTGGGTGAACCAGATCGGTAACACCAAGCTGAAGTCCGAAATCGCTGACACGTGGACCGCTGGCTTTGTGCTGCGCTCGCCCTTCGAGAAGCCCCTGCTGCAGAGCCTGACGGCAACTGTGGACTGGTACCAGATCGGCCTGAAGGACGCGATCCTGCCGTACTCGATCACCTATGCACAGTTCCAGTGCTATGGCGCCGTACAGGTGACCGATGCCGCCGGTGCCGCTGCCCAGGCCGCCTCAGCGGCTTGCCAGAATCTGCCTCGCAGCACCTCGACCGGTGATTCGCTGACCACGCTGGTGTCGTACTCGAACCAGGCGACTGTTAAGACCTCGGGTGTGGACTTCACGGTCAACTGGTACGGCAAGCTGGCAGACATGGGTCTGGAAAGCCTGCCGGGTGGTATCAGCGTCAACATGCAGGGCACTTGGCTGAACTACTACAAGACCAAGCAGTCGCCGGCCACCTTCGATCCGGTCACCGACTGGAAGGGTACTTTGGGACCCAATCTGCAGGGCTTCAACGCCGGTGCTTACAGCTATCGCTTGTTCACCAACTTCAGCTATGTGCTGCCGACCGCGAGCTTCGGCTTGCGTTGGAGGCACTTGCCGTCGGTGCAGGTGGCGGCCAAGGCCACAGAAGATGCGATCAAGGCCAACAACGCTGCAGCGGCAGCGGGCGCGGCTCTGCCCATCCTCAGCTACACGCCGATCACCAACGTACCGGTACCGGCCTACGATGCGTTTGACCTGTCGGCTAACTGGAACATCACCGAGAACTTTACGGTTCGTGCCGGTATCGACAACGTGCTGGACACCCAGCCGGCGATCACGGGTGCGACCAACGGTTACCCGGTGGGCACCACGCTGTCGGGCGTCTGCAACGGCGCTCCGGGTTGCGTGAACCCGGGTGCTTACAGCCTGGGTACCTCGGGCCAGGGCAGCACCAACGGTGGTTACTATGACGTGCTGGGTCGTCGTTACTTCTTGGGCTTCAAGGCCAAGTTCTAACCGCGACGGCTGATTGACGAGTACTGGGCCGCGCACTCTTAGGGGTGCGCGGCCTTTTTTATGGCGGTTGTATTAGTTGACGCGGGTGACGCGCACCCAAGCCTTGGGGCCGTCGGCATCACGCCATAAGCGATAGGAGCCCATAGCCCCCTTGCCCAGGGTGACCGAGTCACCGGCAGTGAGGCTGAAACCGAACCGGGATTCCTGTTGCTGCCACACCTGCCCGTTGTCCAAGGTGATGCGATAAGTGTCAGGGACGGGTGCGCGCAGAGCGGTGACTTTGGCGTGCAGCGTCTGATCGGCCGGGTCGGCTGGCGGCCGTTGTTTGCTGCTGAGCTGCTCCTGACCGAAAGTCGGCGCGGGGGCAGCGGCGGGCGCGGTCGCAGGCGCGGCAACGGGTTCAGCAGCAGCGACGGCAGCAACTGGCTTGGGGGCTGCGACAGGCGGCGGAGCGGGTGCGGCGGGTGGGGCCTTGACGGCCGGAGTTGTTGCGGCAACCGGGGCGGGCGGGGCCGCGGCGGGTAGCAGTGCGGCTACCGACTGGTCATAGCAGGCCAGGCGTTGGCCGGCATCGGTCACCCGCAGGCAGGCCGCCACGCTGGCGGGCAGGGTGGCGGGGGGTGAGGCC
>CAIVTJ010000065.1 GCA_903908825.1 uncultured Pseudomonadota bacterium
CCGCGCGTGTCGAGTAAGGCTGCAAAGCCCGGCAGACTTAGCGCGCCCAAGCCCAGCATGCCGGCTTGTACTAATTGACGACGGTTGATCATGATCTGCTCCTGCGTGATGCCTACACGTTAGAGCCCACACGTGACAGCGCGTTTACGCTCTGCAACACAAACATATTTAAAGCTTCATGTGCGTGCACGTTGTAAGTCACATGTACAAACCATCATGCGCACTGATCTATATTCAGTGAGGTTGCATGATGAAGTTGAACGCAGTGTTGACCGGTTTGTTGGTCGCTGGTGTTGTGCCGGCGCTGGCTGCAGCCGAAACGGGCGAGAGCCTGGAGATGGTCACGGTAACCGGATCTCGCGCCGCACCGCCGCGGACCTCACTGCAGAGCCTTGAGCCTGTCGATGTGTTGTCGCGTGAGTTGATAGACCAAACAGCTTCGGCTGAACTGGTCGAGACGCTGGCTACACTTGTTCCTTCATTTAATGTGCAGACCTTGCCGGCACTCGATGCCACCATCTTCGTGCGTCCCGCCCGTCTGCGTAACCTCTCGCCCGACCAGACGCTGGTGCTGCTCAACGGTAAGCGCGTGCACCGTTCGGCCATGATGATGAACCCCAGCTACGGCAGCGCCTTTCAGGCCCCTGACCTGGATCAGATCGCCAACTCCGCGCTCAAGTCTATTGATGTGTTGCGTGAAGGCGCTGCTGCGCAGTACGGCTCGGATGCCATCGCCGGCGTGATCAACCTGAATTTGGACGACAGCGCCGGCTATCGCGGCTTCCTGATGTACGGCCAGCAGTTCGAGAACGATGGCGCAGGTCCGCGCGCCGGTGTGCATGGTGGCTGGCGCGATGGTGCTTCATTCATCGCTCTGACCGCTGAGTACGTCAACTCGGGCTATACCTCCCGTGCCGTGCAGTCGAGCAATGCCGCGGCTTCGCAGGCTGCGTATCCGTCTTTAAGCTTCCCCAACCCCGATGTGCATTGGGGCAAGCCCTCGCGTCGCGCGCTGCGGCTGGCGCTGACTTCAGGTATGGATGTCGGCACGATCTCGCTGTATGCCTTCGGCACTTATGGTCAGGGCCATGGCGTGGGTGACTTTAACTATCGCGGTCCGGTTGGCAGCTATGCCAGTGTCTTTAAGACGTCTACCGCATTCCCGGGTTGGAACCTGCTCAGCCTTTACCCCACGGGCTTCACACCGCATTTCGGTAGCGATGACAGCGACGCTTCGCTGGTCGCCGGGGCTAAGACCACGCTGGACAATGGGCTGAAGGTTGATATGAGCGTGGGCTACGGCCGCAATCATATCGACTACTTCATGACCAACTCGATTAACGCCTCGTTGGGCCCCAACAGCCCGACGTCGTTTGATGACGGTGCGGTGCAGCAGCAAGAACTCAATATCAACCTCGACGCCTCGTTGCCCATCAGCTGGTCAGCGCTGTCCGAGCCGGTCGTGCTGGCTTTTGGTGCAGAGCATCGCAACGAGCAGTTCTCGATCAAGGCCGGTGAGCCGGCTTCTTACAGCTTTGGCCCCGGTGCCTATGGCACACCGGCCTTGGCTTGCTGCTCTAACGGCTTCCCAGGCTACTCGCCGGTGAACGCCGGCAAGTGGGAGCAGAACAGCTACGCCGGTTATCTGGATGTGTATGTGCCGGTGTCGCAGCGCTGGAGCGTTGATGCCGCTGCGCGCTATGAGAACTTCTCGACCTTCGGTGATTCGACCACCTACAAGTTCTCGACCCGTTTTGAAGTGCTGCAGGGCTTGGCTTTGCGCGGTACGGTGTCGAGCGGCTTCCGTGCGCCGACCCCGGCGCAGACTTACAGCGAAGGCCTGTCACAGTTCCTGCCTAACGCGGCCTCGTCGATCACCACCACGGGTCGCTTCTCGCCGGTCGGTCCGGTGGCACAGATCCTTAACTTGCGTCCGGGTGTGAGCATCAAGCCGCTGACGCCTGAGACCTCACGCAACTATTCGCTGGGACTGGTGTGGGACAACGGTTCGGGCTGGCAGAACACCGTCGATGTGTTTCAGGTGGACATCAAGCATCGCTTGAACACCAGCACCTCTTATGTGCTGACCCCTGCTGAGAATGCTGCACTCACCGCGCTGAACATCCCCAACCTGCAAGGCATCTACTCGGCCAACTTCCTGCAGAACGACTACGACACCACCAACAAGGGTGCTGAAGTGGTTTCGCTGTACAGCTTCCTGGCCGGCCCGGGTCGCGTGACGCTGACGGGTGCCTACAGTCACATCAGCACCGAGATCACGGGTGGTTCGCGTACCTTGAACCCCTACTCGAAGCAGATGACCGAAGACTCGCTGCCCAAGGACCGGGCAACCTTGTCGGCGGTTTACAAGGTGGGGTCTATCGATGTGACGGCACGTGCGCGCTATTACGGCAAGTGGTCGGACTGGACCGATACCTTCCCGGCTACGGCAACGCCTCTGGCTAACCCGACTTATGCGCCACAGGTGTTCAGCCCGATGACCTTCATCGATCTGGTGCTGGGCTATCAGGTCACCAGCAAGGTGCGCGTACAGGTCGGTGCCGAGAACATCTTCGATCGCTATCCTGACAAGAGCCGCTATCAGACCTTCCGCGGTCTGCTGTATTCGCGCAACTCGCCGTACAGCACCGATGGCGGTTACTACTACGGCCGCATCGACCTGCGCTTTTGATTGATCGCAGGCAAATGCTAACCGGCAGCCTCCTGACAGGGGCTGCCTTGCAGGCGGGTGCTGCCCTGACGGCAGTGCCCGCCGAATCATTTGTGCGTCCTGCCGGTGCCGATGACGAGGCGGCGTGGACCCGCATTGCCGGCCACTACGGCGTCGCACGCGATGTCGTACAGCTTGAAAACGGTAACTTCGGCATCATGGCGCGCCCAGTGCTCGCGGCTTACGCCCGCCACACCGAACGGGTTAACGAACAGGGTTCCTATTACACGCGTCGTGGCTATGCGGCTGATGCAGGCCGCATCCTTCAGTCAGCTGCTGCGCTGCTGGGTGTCTCAGCCGACGAGTTGGTGTTCACGCGCAACGCGACGGAGGCGCTGCAAGCGCTGATCGGCGGCTATAACCGGCTGCGTCCCGGTGATGCCGTGCTGTATGCGGATTTGGACTACGACAGCATGCAGACGGCGATGCGCTGGCTGCACAGCCGTCGTGGTGTCGATGTCGTGACGATCAATCTGCCTGAACCGGCGACTCATCAGGGTTTGATCGATGCGTATGAACAGGCTTTGCAAGCTAATCCGCGTATCCGGCTGCTGCTGCTGACGCATGTCAGTCACCGGACCGGCTTGATGTTACCGCTGGCCGAGATCATTGCGATGGCGCGGGCCCGCGGTGTGGACGCCATCGTCGATGCCGCCCACTCCTGGGGTCAGGCCGACTTCAACTTCGCCGCCCTGCAGGCCGATTTCGTGGGGTTTAACGCCCACAAGTGGCTGGGCGCACCCTTGGGCGTCGGCTTGGCCTACATCCGCAAATCACGCGTGGCTGACATCGATGCCTTTATGGGTAACGATGAGTATGGTGACCCGCTGGATGTGCGCAACCGCGTGCATACCGGCACCGCAAACTTTGCGGCTGTGCTGAGTTTGGGGGAGGCCTTGGATTGGCATCGCACTTTGGGTGCGTCGGCCAAGGCCGCACGGCTGAAATACCTGAGGGACAGCTGGGCAGAGCTCTTGCGTGGCTATGGGCAGTTGCAGGTGCTGACGCCTGAGGATGCGCGCCTGAGTGCGGGCATCACCTCTTTCCGTTTGCGGGGGCGCACCGGCATGGCTGACAACGCGGCGATCGCCAGACAGCTGTTGGAGCGATTCGGTGTGTTTACGGTAGCTCGCAGCGGTGTGGCTGCCGGCGCCTGCGTACGGGTGACGCCGGCGCTGTTTACTTTGCGCGCCGAGATAGATGTGTTGACGCAGGCCTTGAAGGCGATGGCCGCAGCGCCCTGATCCGGGCGCTACGTCCTGCGCGTCGCTGTAGCGGGTGGCCTTACAGCGAGATCATGTAGTCGACGGCCGACTTAACCAGCTCTTCGCTGAAGTCGGCGCGGCCACCCTTGGCGGGCATGACGCCTTTGTTCTGGTAGCCGTTGATGGCGTGCTGATACAGCGTGGCCTTGCCCTGAGCAATGCGCGGCGCCCAGGCTTCTTTGTTGCCAGCCATGGGCGCACCGGCCAAACCGGCGCCATGACAGGCTTTGCAGGCAGCCTCGAAGGCTTCATGCCCGTCTTTGGGCATGGGCAGGGCGGCGGTGGTAACGGCACCGGCGGCAGGCAGGATGGTCAGCGCTGAGTTGTCCAGACCGGCCACAGCCACACGCACCGGCGGGGCCAGACGCTGCTCAATGCTGGCCAGATTGAGCTTGTCCTCAAGGACGTGAACCCGCTGGGTGTGATTGCCGACATAGCGCGCCAGCGCAAACATCAGGATGGTAAAGCCGACCAGCAGTCCGAGGACCATGCTGAAGGTGTTAAAAAAGTGGGTGTCTTGCTTGCTCACGTGGGTTCCAGATGCGGCCTGACCGAAGGCGACGATTATAGCGGTAAGCCGTGGTTTTGGGGGGCTGGGGATGAGATCGGTTAAACTGCTTGGAATAACAGTTAATTTCCTGTCAAGACCCCCAAACTTCGGAGCGTTAAGATGACGATTCTGGTTACTGGCGGTGCCGGCTTCATCGGCTCTTGTTTCGTGCGCGATTGGCTGGCCCAGAGCGATGAACCGGTCATCAACCTCGACAAGCTGACCTATGCTGGCAATCTGGCCAACCTGGCGGGTTTGGCCGCCGATGCGCGGCATGTGTTCGTGCAGGGCGATATCGGCGATCCCA
>CAIVTJ010000066.1 GCA_903908825.1 uncultured Pseudomonadota bacterium
CTGCATTCCCGGGTCGTACGCGGCCTTTGTGTTCTTATCCGAAGGTGGCCCGCTTTGACAGCGGAGACCCTGAGGATGAGCGCAGCTTCTCTTGTCGCTGATCCTGCACTTACTTAAACGGAGTCTGTTCATGAACCATCGCTTGGCATCGTTGACGGGTACGGCACTGCTTACAGCGGCTGTTGTGTTGCACGCGCCGCTTGCACAGGCCCAGGCTGGTGCGTCACCGCCTGCAGGCCGCTGCGCTGCGCTGGCGCAGACGCTGCAACTGCCGCAGGTCACGGTCACGCTGGCTGAAGAGGTCGCTGCTGGTGCGCTGCGTCTACCGTCCAATGGCATGGGCCCGCCGATGGACGTCTCGAAATTACCGGCGTTCTGCCGCATTGCTGCAACGGCCAAGCCCACTGCAGATTCGGACATCCGTTTTGAAGTGTGGCTGCCGCTGACCGGTTGGAACGGTAAGTATGTCGGCGGTGGTAATGGCGTGTGGGCTGGCTCTATTGCCTATGGCGATATGGTCGGTCCACTGTCGCGCGGCTATGCCACGGCAGCCTCCGATGTCGGTCATCAAGGCAGCCCGTTGGACGGCACTTTTTTGGTGGGTCACCCCGAGAAGCTGGTCGACTTCGGGCATCGCGCAGTGCACGAGACAGCCAAGGCTGCCAAGGCCACCATCGCTGCGTTCTATGGGCAGTCGCCCAGCCGTTCGCTGTATGCCAGTTGCTCGACCGGTGGGCGCATCGGGCTGATGGAGGCGTATCGTTATCCGGAAGACTATGACGGCATCTCGGCTATGGCCCCGGCTAACCCGATGGTGCCTTTGATGGTGATGTCGGTGTGGTCCGGCGCGGTCACCATGAAAGATGAAGCCAGCCGCATTCCGCCGGCCAAACTGGCGGTTGTGGGCAAGGCTGCACTGGCCGCCTGCGATGCCAACGATGGTGTGACTGACGGCATCATCAACAACCCGCCGGCCTGCAAGTTCGACCCGGCCGTGCTGCAGTGCAAGGCCGGTGACGCAGCCGATTGCCTCACTGCAGCGCAAGTGACGGCCCTGCAGGCGGTGTATGCAGGGCCGCGCAATCCGCGCACGGGCGCACAAATCTATCCGGGCTTGTCGGTGGGCAGTGAGGCGCAGATGCCGGTGCTCACGGTGGGTAACGAGCCTTTCCCTGTAGCCACCACGTTCTTCAAGGGCCCGGTGCTGGGCAATGCTTCCTGGGATTTTCGCAGCATGGACTATGACCGCGACACCCAGCGCGCGATGGCCTATGGCAGTGAGGCTTTAGACATCCCGGCCACAGGCCTCAAGCCCTTCTTTGCCGGTAATCGCAAGCTGCTGCTCTCGCATGGCTGGGCCGATGGCTTGATCCCGGCGCAATCGACCGTGAACTTTCATGCGGCAGTCGCCCGCGACATTGGCCCTAAGCGCGCAGCCGATGGATTGCGGTTGTTCATGGTGCCGGGCATGACGCATTGCTCGGGTGGTGCCGGGCCGTCGAACATCGACATGCTGGGTGAGATCGATCGCTGGGTCGAAACCGGCAAGGCGCCCGAGCGCATTGTCGCCAGCAATCAGCCGGGTCAGCCGGCGCGCACGCGACCGCTGTGTGCTTACCCGCAGGTGGCGGTGTACAGCGGCAAGGGCAGCACCGATGAGGCGGCTAATTTTCAGTGCAAGGCTTCTAAGTAGGGGGCCTTGCGGTTGGGTCTATTAATTTAATGGTGCGCCCGGCGCGATTCGAACGCGCGACCCCTGCCTTCGGAGGGCAGTACTCTATCCAGCTGAGCTACAGGCGCATTGCGTGGGCGAGGATACCGGATTCGACTGCGGGGGGCACATGGTCAGTCAAACATCTCTGCTTTGCGGCGCTGCCTTGGCGGCCCTGCTGGTTTTAAGCGCACCGTCACAGGCGCAGCTGCGTGCGGCCGCACCGCCGCCGCAGGCGATGGGTGATGCGGCGCGCCGCGATATCCGCGTTCCGGATTCGGTGCCCAACATCTCGGGCACCTGGCTGTCGCAGAGCAGCAACCGATCCATCATGCCGATGGATGGGTCGCCCACACCCTTTCTGCCTTGGGCGCGTGCCTTCTTTGACAACCGCACGGCCGCCGAAGTCCGGGGCGAGCCGCTGTTTGACCCGAACGCCAATTGCCTGCCCAGCGGCGTGCCGCGGGTGGTGGCCGTGCCTTATCCGCTGGATATCGTGCAGACCCCGGAGCTCACGGTCATCGCCATCGAGGTGATGCATAACTACCGCATCATCCACATGGATCGCACCGCACCGCCGCCGGGCTACGAGCCCAGCTATCTGGGCTATTCGGTGGGCCATTGGGAGGGGGATCAGCTGGTGGTGGTCACCACAGGTCTCAACGGCTATACGCAAGTGGACGAAGAAGGCCGTCCCAAGAGCAGCGACCTCAAAGTAACCGAGCGCTATCGCAAACGCGCACCGAACCTGCTCGAAGTCGACTTCACCATTGATGACCCCCGCACCTATACGCACCCATGGACGGCACGGGCGCAGTTCACGTGGGCACCGGATGCGCGCTTGGCTGAATACGTGTGCGAAGAGAACAACCGCAACAAGTCCGATGCAGCCGGCAAGCTGCGTCGCAACTAGGAGCCGCGTATGTCACACCTTGTCTTTGCACCTATGCTGGCTGTGCTGATGCTGTTTGGATCTGTTGCCGCCCAAGCACAGGCTCCTTCATCGCAGCCGCGTGAAGCTGCGGCGCGCGCGGCGCAGCAAACTGCCGCTGACAAGTCGCGCGCTGCCATCGAGGCGGAGCGCACGCGTCCGCGTTTGTCGGGTATCTGGCGCCTGTCGGCACCGGTCACTCAACTGCTCACCACCGAGGGCAAGGCACCAGTGCTTACACCTGCCGGTCAGAAGCAAGTGCGCGGTCAAACAGATCCGGCTGATCGCTGCCTGCCGCCGGGCACCCCGCGATTGATGTTCACCGATGCGCCATTTTTGCTGACGCAGGCACCGGTCAAGGTCACGCTGTTCAGTCAGCACCGGCATGTGGTGCGGCATGTGTTTCTGGATGGTCCGCTCACGCTGGCCGAAGACGCTGACCCGACCTGGGAAGGCTATTCGTCGGGCCGTTGGGAAGGTGACACGCTGATCATCGAGACCGCAGGCTTTAATGGCCGGCAGTGGATACACGCCAGCGGCTTGCCACAATCACCGGGCATGAAAGTCACCGAGCGTCTGCAGCTGGTAGATGCCAATACTCTAGAAGATATGCTGCGCATCGAAGACCCGGCCTATTACCGCAGCGCCTTTACCACGCGTGTGCTGTTCAAGCGCCAACCGCCGGGCACTGAACTGCCCGAACAGGAATGCTCGGAAAAGCTGCTGGAGTATCCGCTGCGCGAGTACGCCCCACCGCGCTGATCGCGTTTACAACCATCCCTTGCGCTTGAACCACAGCCACGGCAGCACCGCAGAGGCCACCATCAGCGCCAGCGCCGCCCAGAAGCCCCAAGGCGCATCCAGCGTCGGGATATGCGCGAAGTTCATACCGAAGATGCCGCCGATCACCGACGGCGGCAGCAGGAACACCGTCACCACCGAAAAGATCTTCAGGATGTTGTTCTGGTCGATGTTGATCATGCCCAGCGTGGCATCGAGGATGAAGTTCAGGTTGGTGCCCAGGAAGCTGGCGTGATCACTCATGGCCACCACGTCTTTGGTCAGCGTCTGCAGTCGCACGCGCACGTCCTGGGGCAAGGGGTCGACAGCCTGCTGCTCAACGAAGGCCAGCAAGCGCGACAGGCTGGCCAGACTCTCGCGCGCCTTGGCGATGAGTTCACCGCTCTGGCCCACGCGCTCCAGCACTTTGCGGAAGTCCGGTGACACCGACCGTTGGTTGATGCGGCGGGTGCCGAACACATCGGCTGACGACAGGTCCATGTCAGAGCTGACGCGCTCGATGACATCGGCAATGCGATTAACGATGGACTCCATCAGGCCGACCAAAATAGCGGGCGCACTGTTGCAACCGGTCACATGCCGCTCGGCATAGGCGATGTAGCGGCGGAACGGCAGCGGGTCGGCATAGCGGTTGGTCACCAGCCGCGAGCCTTTCAAAATGAACGTGACCTGCGCGTTCTCGGGCAGGTCGCTGTCCAGCTTGGTGACGATGGTGGCCGTCAGGTACAGCGCGCCGCCTTCTTCATACAAGCGGCTTGACGATTCGATCTCGCGCATCTCTTCGCGCGTAGGCACTTCGACGCCCAGTCGGGCTTCGACCAGACGCTCTTCGTCGACAGTGGGTTCGACCAAGTCCAGCCAGATGGCATCTTCGTCGATGGGCGCTTCGGGCGTGCGCTCGATGCGCTTGAGACCCTGCTGGCCGAGGCTGTAGACGGTCAGCATGGCGGGCTATAGGCCTGGCGCTAAAGCGCCTTAGCGCTTCTTCTCGAACGCGGTTAGGTCGTTGATGAGCGCGATCAGCTGCTCGTGACCACCGGCCATGCCCACATCGGTCTGGTACTTACCGTTGACGATGATGTTGGGTACGCCTTCGACTTTGTAGCGGCGGGTGAGGTCCTCGGCGCGCTGCAGGTTTGAGTTGACGAAGAAGCCGTTGTACTCGCGGGTGTAGTCGGCCTCGGTAATGCCGTGCGCTTTGGCGAAGGCCAACTGCATCTTCAGCGATTTGTCGTCGCTGTTGTCGATGAGCATGTTGCCGCGCGTCTGGATTTCGTCGAACGTGGGGCCGAACAGCGTGTCGAGCTTGCCCAGCGCCTGCAGCGTGTAGAACAAGCGCGCATGCGCACGGTGCGCAGGGCCCCACATGACCGGCACGCGGGTGAACTTGACGTAGGGGGCTTTGGCCTTTTGCCAGTTTTCAAGGAACGGGTCCAGGGCATAGCAATGACTGCAGCCCAACCAGAACACCTCGAGCACTTCGACCTGTCCGGGCTCGACGCCTGTGCCCTGCGCCGGAACGATGGGCTTGTAGTGGACGCCGGCCTTCCACTTGCCGCCGGGCAGCTGGCCCGACTCGGGCATGGCGGCGGCCTTTTCGAGGGTCGCTTCAGCGCGGTCGCTGGTCTCTGTGCCGGCATCGGCCTGTAGCTTTTCGGCACTGGCCGCCGCTTTCGTCGCGGTGGCCGCTGCAGCCGGGGGCGGCGTGGCGGCAGCCGGAGACTCAGGCGCCTGCTTGCTGCAGCCGGCCAAACCCAGACCGAGGACGAGTACAGCCAGCAGTGAGTGCTTCATAAGCCCGGGTTCCTAGCGCATACCTTGCAGATAGGCAGAGAGGTTGCTGCGGTCTTGGGCGGTCAGTCGCGAGGCGATGGTGGTCATGATGGCGGCGTTTGCGCTGCCCAGCGTGTGACCCTTGTCGTCCTTGCCATAGCGTGCGTCGCTGGCGTAGTCAGTCAGCTGCTTGGTGGTGTACACGCCGTGCTGGGCACGCAGCGCCGGATAGCCGGCTGCGGGGTTGCCGCGACCCACCGGGCCATGGCAGGCCATGCAGGCGGGGATGCCGCGCGCCGTGTCACCATTGCGATAGAGCTTGGCGCCGGCTTGCCACAGCGCCGGATCGGCCTCCAGACCCACCGGCGTCTGCGCCGCGAAATAGGCGGCTATATCAGCGACGTCCTGGTCCGTCAGCGCGGTGACCAAGCCGGCCATGAGCAGCACCTGGCGCTTGTTGGATTTGATGGCGTTGATCTGCTCGCGCAGATAGGCGGCGTTCTGGCCGGCCAGGCGGGGCCACTCCGGGTTGACGCTGTTGCCGTTGGGGCCATGGCAGGCCGTGCAGGCGATGGCCTTGGTGGCGCCGGCATCGGCAGAGCCTTTGACAACAGGGGTGGAAAGTTCGGCAGCAGACAGCGACTGCCCAAAAACCAGCAGTGTGGCGAGCAGCGCAATGCGCCCAGTAGTACGGATGGCAGTCGTCATGTGTAAAGTCATCGGTCCCAAGCTCCAGCAACGGGAAAAAGCCCGCCAAATTGTACACTAACGACCCGAGTCAAAAGGCAGACGCGCAGTGAGCCTGTTCCCAAATGTGAAGTTCATGCTCAGCGTCGCTGCTGCAGGACAGTTCCCGCCCGATATGGGCCTCGATATCGCCATCGCGGGTCGTTCTAACGCAGGCAAGTCCAGTGCCATCAACGCGCTGCTGGCCCGCAAGGCGCTGGCGCGGACCAGCAAAATGCCGGGCCGTACGCAGTTGCTCAATTATTTTGAACTGCTGCCCAACCGACGGTTGGTCGACCTGCCGGGTTATGGCCATGCCGAGGCGCCGGGGGCGGTACGCGCCAAGTGGGGGCCGCTGCTGGAGGGCCTGCGGCAGCGGCAGTGCCTGGGCGCCTTGATGCTGGTGGTCGATTCGCGGCGCGGCGTGCAGGACAAGGACATCGAACTGCTGGAATGGTCCGGGCTGCCGGCCGAGTCTTTGTATGTGCTGCTGAGTAAGTCGGACCAGCTCAGCCGTTCGGCGGGTCTGGATACCTTGCGCGCCACGCAGCAGCAACTCGAAGGCATAGGTGGTGTGCAGTTGTTCTCAGCGCTGAAGGGCACCGGGCTGGAAGAGGCGCGCGCCACACTCAAGCGCTGGTGCACACAGGGCACGGCCGAAAAATAAAAACCCCGGTGGCAAGCCACCGGGGCAAAACGTTCGGTGCAGAAATCTCCGAACGCACCCGCTCAGGGAGTAAGCGGGAAGTGCGTTGCACTCACTGAATAAGAGTGGGGCCGCAGCGGCAAAGTTCAATGCGTGCGAAACTTTATTTTGCTGACGCGCCCGGGCGGCGCTCAGTGCGCCTGATCCCAGTTGGCGCCGTGGCCGATCTGCACCTGCAGCGGCACCGCCAGCGTGCCGGCACCCACCATGGCCTCGCGCACCAGCGCTTGCACCGCCTCCAGCGCATCGGCATGCACTTCGATGACCAGCTCGTCGTGCACTTGCATGATCAGCTGTGCTGGCAGGGCGCTGGCCGTTAAGGCGGCTTCAACATCCAGCATGGCCTGCTTGATGATGTCGGCTGCGGTGCCTTGCATGGGTGCGTTGATGGCGCTGCGCTCGGCATATTGCTGCAGCTGCCGGTCGCGCGAGCGGATCTGCGGCAGATAAAGGCGTCGGCCGCGCACAGTCTCGACATAGCCGCGTGTCTTGGCCTGTTCGCGGGTGGTGTCCATAAAGCGTTTGACGCCGGGATAGCGTTCGAAATACAGCTCGACATAGCGTGCCGCCGAACCGCGGTCTATGCCCAGTTGCTTGGCCAGACCAAAAGCCGACATGCCATAGATCAGCCCGAAGTTGATGGCCTTGGCCGAGCGGCGCTGATCGCTGCTGACCTGATCTAAGGCCACACCAAAGACCTCGGCGGCAGTGGCTTGGTGCACATCACGGCCATCGGCAAAAGCCCGCAGCAGCGCCGGGTCGCCCGACAGGTGCGCCATGATGCGCAGCTCGATCTGCGAATAGTCGGCGGCCATCAGCAGATGACCCGGCGGTGCAATGAACGCCTGACGTATACGCCGGCCTTCGGGCGTACGGATGGGGATGTTCTGCAGATTGGGGTCGCTGGATGACAGCCGGCCTGTGGCGGCAACCGCTTGGTGATAGCTGGTGTGGATGCGCCCGGTGTGCGCATCGATCTGCTGCGGCAGCTTGTCGGTGTAAGTCGACTTGAGCTTGGCCATGCCGCGATAGTCCAGGATAAGTCGCGGCAGTTCGTGGTCGGCGGCCAACTCTTCCAGCACGTCTTCGGCGGTCGACGGCTGGCCGGTCGGTGTCTTGCGCAGCGCCGGTATCTGCAGCCGCTCAAACAAAATGTGCTGCAACTGTTTGGGTGAATCCAGGTTGAACTCACCGCCGGCCGCTGCATGCGCCTGGGTTTGCAGTTCCAGCAGCTTTCGGCCCAGCTCGCCGCTTTGGGTGCGCAGCAAGGGGCCATCAACTAATACGCCGCGATGTTCCATAGCCTGCAACACCGCCACCAGTGGCTGTTCGAGCTGGTCGTACAGCGCCACCAGTGCAGGCTCGGCCTCCAGTTGCGGACGCATCGCGGCATGCAAGCGCAGCGTTATATCGGCATCTTCGGCGGCATAAGGGCCAGCTTGTTCTAAAGCCACTTGCTCGAAGCCGATCTGCTTGGCGCCCTTACCGGCCACCTCTTCGTACTTGATGGTGGTCACGCCCAGATAGTGCGCAGCACAGGAGTCCATGTCGTGACGCGTGGCCACGCTGTTGAGCACATAGGACTCGAGCATTGTGTCGTAGCGCATGCCGCGCAGCGTGATGCCGTGATTGCCCAGTACATGCGCGTCGTACTTCAGGTGATGGCCGACCTTGTGATGGTCAGCCGATTCGAGCAGCGGCTGTAGCTGAGCCAGCACGGCTTCGCGCTGCAGTTGCTCGGGCACGCCGGCATAGCTGTGCGCCAGTGGCACATAGGCGGCCACACCGGGCGCTGTGGCAAACGACACACCAACGATCTGTGCAACGCGGTAATCGAGGCTGGTGGTCTCGGTGTCTAAAGCAAACAACGGTGCGGCTTGCAGCTGTGCCAGCCACTGATCTAACTGCGCTTGCGTGGTGATCAGTTCGTAGTGCCGCGTGACAGTGTCGGGCACTGGTGCTGCCGCAACCACCGGCGTCGCGGGCGGCTGTGCCGCACTGCGACTGCCGGCAGGCACTGTGGCAGCTTGTGGCTCGCCGGGTTCATCCAGTGCGCGCAGCCAGCTTTTAAACTCCAGCCGTGCATACAACTGGCGTAGCGCTGCGGTGTCTTGCGGCCGGCGTGCAAAGTCCAAGTGCTCTACGGGCAGTTCAACATCCAGCCGGATGGTGGCCAGTTGCCGCGACAGGGCCAAAGTGTCTAGACCAGCGCGCAGGTTCTCACCGACCTTGCCGCCGATGTCCGCTGCGTTCGCCACAATGGCATCTAGCGTGTGGTACTGCGCCAGCCACTTGGCCGCCGTCTTGGGGCCGACTTTGTCTATGCCGGGGATGTTGTCGCTGCTGTCACCGATCAGCGCCAGATAGTCGATGATCTGCTCGGGCCAGACATCAAACTTGGCTTTGACGCCGGCACGGTCCATGCGCGTGTTGCTCATGGTGTTGACCAGCTCGATGTGTTCACACACCAGCTGCGCCATATCTTTATCGCCGGTCGAGATGATGACGTGTTCACCGGCCGCGGCGGCGCGCGTGGCCAGCGTGCCGATGACATCATCGGCCTCGACACCGACGATGCGCAGCAGCGGCAGTCCTAGCGCTTGCACCGCCGCCAGCAGCGGCTCGACCTGCGAGCGCAGTTCGTCGGGCATGGGCGGGCGGTGCGCTTTGTACTGCGCGAACAGATCGTCCCGGAAGGTACGCCCGGGCGCATCAAACACCACGACCACGCGTCCGTCCTGATGCTCGCGGGCAAAGCGCAGCAGCATGTTCAACACACCATAAACAGCACCGGTGGATTCACCGCGTGAGTTCGCCAGAGGTGGCAGTGCATGAAAAGCCCGGTACAGATAGGACGAGCCGTCGACCAATATCAGCGGTGCGCTGCTGCTCACGGGCTTTGCGGCTCGACAGTCTGCGGTGGATTAACAGGCTGCGGCGGGCTGTCGGGCAGGTACAGCGGACCCTTCTGTCCGCAGGCACACAACAGTAGCGAGGCGGCCGTCAGGGTCAGCACAGTGCGCAGCGTGTTCATGGCGGGTTCCCGGCATGCAGCGCCAACCAGCCGCGCACGATGCGATAAGCGGCCCACAGGCCAACAAGGCCATAAGCCAGCATTAAAAACGGAACACCGATAGCGATCAGCACAAAAGGCCCCAGCAGCAGCGTGCTCGCCACCACCCACAGCGCCGCATACCAGAAGCTGCGCAGCTGCCATGAAAAGTGCGCTTGCAGCCAGGTGTCCTGCGCTTCGCTGCGGCGTGCATAGTTCATGATCACAGCGAGGATCGACGGCAGACCGAACACAAAGGCCATGACCACAAACCGCGAACTACACAAGCCGATAAGCACCGACAACGCGTGCAGCGCATACATGACCTGCGCATAGCTGCGCAGACCTGCCGGGTTAGCGCTTGAGTCGGGCGCCGACACGGCGATAGGCCTCTCGGAATGGAATGCCTTCACTGACTACCAGCGCATAGGCTTCTTCGGCGGTGCGGATAGACGGATCGATGACGATGCGTTCAGGGTTAAAGCTGACCGCCGGCAGTGCGGCCGCCAAAATGTCTAACGATTGTGTGCACAGGTCTATGCCGCGGAACAGCGGCTGCTTGAGCAACTGCAAGTCACGCTGATAACCCGACGGCAGCTTGGCAAAGATGCCCAGTGCTTCGATCAGGCAACCGTGCGCTGAGGCGGTGCGACCGCGCAGCAGCTCGAACACATCGGGGTTGCGCTTCTGCGGCATGATCGAAGAGCCGGTGGTGAACGCATCGGGCAGCTGCACGAAGGCAAACTCTTGCGTGTAGAACAACAACAGGTCACTGGCCAGACGCCCCATGTCCTGCATCACCAAGGTGATCTCAAACAACAGCTGTGCTTCGGCCTTACCGCGCGACAACTGCACGCTGGTCACCGGCACTTGCACTTCGGCGAAATCGAGTTTGGCGCGCGTGAGTTCACGGTCCAGCCCTAAGCCCGGTGCGCCATAGCCAGCCGCAGAGCCCAGCGGGTTGCGGTCTATGCGACGCAGCACCGACAGCAAGCCGGCCGCATCATCGCGGATCTCACCGGCAAAGCCACCGGCCCACAGCGCCACCGAACTGGGCATGGCTTGCTGCATATGCGTATAGCCGGGTAGCGCGACCTCACCCTGACGGGCGGCCAGCGCATCGAGCTCATCGGCTACGCGCAGCGCACCGGCAGACAAAGCCTGCGCTGCATCTCGCAGATAGAGTCGCACTGCAGTCAGCACCTGATCGTTGCGCGACCGCCCGAGGTGCACGCGACCACCGGCCGCACCGATGCGCGCCGTCAGCCGCTGTTCGAGGGCGGTCTGTCCGTCTTCATCGGCCAGCTCGATATGCCATAGACCCGCTGCATGCTCCAGACCTAAGTGCTGCAAGCCATCGCGGATGGCTTCAAGGTCTGCGGATTCGAGCAGGCCGCGCGTATGCAGCATTTCGGCGTGTGCAATGGACGCACGCACGTCATAGGACACCAGCCGCTCGTCGAGACCATAGTCCTCGCCGGCCGTGAACTGCAGCACGCGCGTGTCCAGCGGTGCGCCTTTGTCCCAGAGACGTGTCATGCGCTGCGCCTTATTCCTTGCCGACCTGCTGTTCGGCAGGCGTCAGTGCATTGACGTCGCTGACGATCAAGGTGCCGGTGCCTTCGTTGGTGAACACTTCGGCCAGGATGCTGTCGGGTGCGTCATACGAGATGACGTGCACACGCCGCACGCCACCACGGATAGCTGCTTCGATAGCCTTGGCCTTGGGCAGCATGCCGTCCTTGATGGCGCCGCTGGCGCGCAGGGCATCGAGACCCTTGAGGTCGGTGTAGGAAATGACCGAGCGCGGATCATCGACGTTCTCGAGGATGCCGGGCGCACCGGTGCACAAAATAAGCTTCTCGGCGCCCAAGGTGGCACCGATAGCGGCAGCCACGGTGTCGGCGTTGATGTTCAGCAGCTGACCGTTCTCGTCGGCAGACAAGGGGCTGACCACCGGCATCAGGCCGTTGTCCAGCAGCTTGCGCAGCACCGAGCCATCGACCAGATCGATGTCGCCGACAAAACCATAGTCGACCATCTCTGAATCGACCTGTACCGGCGGACGGCGATGCGCTTTGATGAGCCCGGCATCCACACCCGACACGCCTACGGCTTCGATGTCCAGTTCGCGGCACATGGCCAGCAAACGCGTGTTGATCAGGCCATTGAGCACCATTGAGGTGGCATCGATGGACTGCTCGTCGGTGACGCGCCGGCCCTGCACCATGCGCGTGGGCACGCCCATGGCCTCGGTGATTTGCGTGAGCTGCGGACCGCCGCCGTGCACCATGACCACGCGTATGCCGAGGTAATGCAGGATGGCGATCTGTTCGATCAGCGCCCGTGTGGCGGCATGATCGCCGAACACCGCGCCGCCGGCTTTGATCACAAAGACCTTGCCCTTGTACATGCGGATGTAGGGAGACGCACTGCGGAGAGCGCGGATGGCTGCGGACTTGTCGGACCTGTGAACGATCATGGTGGCGCCCTGTTACGTCGAGTGAGCAAGCAGACGATGCAGCACGGCCATCTGCGCCGGCATGCGGTTATGGGCCTCGCGCAGCACAACGCTGCGGGGGCCATCGAGAACGTGGTCGGCTACGGCGACATTGCGTCGCACGGGCAGGCAGTGCATGAACTTGCACTGGGCATCGGCGTTGGCGAACCAACTTTCATCGACGGTCCAGTCACCCAGATGCGCGCGCAGCGCGGCATCGCCTGCCGCATCGCCATAGTGGCGCGTTGAGCCCCACTCTTTGGCGTACAACACTTGCGCGCCCTGCAGGGCCTCGGCGCGGTTGTCGGTCTCGCGTACCGAGCCGCCGGATGCCGCAGCAGCCAGCCGGGCTTTGTTCATGATGGCCTCGGGCAGCGCAAAGCCGTCGGGGCGCAACACGGTGACATCCATGCCGCGCATCGCGGCCATGTGCAAGGTTGCGGCCGGTACGGCCAGCGGCAGCGCGCGCGGATGCTTGACCCACGACAGCACGAACTTGCCGCTTTGCGGCACGCCGAGGTCGTTCAAGGTTTTCCAGTCGGCCAGTGCCTGACAGGGATGGTTGACGGCCGACTCGAGGTTGATGAGTGGCTTGTCGACGGTGTCGGCCATGGCATTGAACTGCGTTTCGGCCAGATCAAAGGCCATATCTGTGCCTTCGGCAAACGCGCGGATGCCGAACACATCGCAGTACGAGGCCAGCACCGGTATGCCTTCACGCACGTGTTCGGCGCGGTCGCCATCCATGATCGCGCCGAGCTTGTGTTCGAGCTTCCAAGTGCCTTGGCCGGGCGTCACCACAAAGGAGGTACCACCCAGCCGCGCCATGCCGGCCTGAAAAGACGCCAGCGTGCGCAGCGACGGGTTGAAGAACACCATCCCTAAGATGCGTCCGGCCAGCGCGCGCGGCTCGGGGTGCTGCTCAAGGCGGGCTGCCAGTGCCAGCAAGTCGAGCACGGCATCGCGTTCAAGGTCGGCCAGATCCAGGAAACGTTTCATGAGCAGTGCCTCTTACAGCTTCAGACGTGCCAGAGCAGACGACAACACATCGACGTCGGCTTCGCTCAGCACGAACGGCGGCAGCAAGCGCAGCACCTGCGGGTCGCCGCTGGTGCCGGTGAGTATGTTCTCGGCCAGCAAAGCCTGCTGCACCAGCTTGGCTGGCACGCGGGTCTTAAGACCGGTGAGAAAGCCCGCGCCTTGGTGGCCCGTGACCGGACCGACGATGCAGGTCTCGCGGATGTAAGCAGACACGCGGCGTACATTGGCCAGCAGGTCTTCGCTCTCGATGGCTTCAATAACAGCCTCGATAACCGCACAAGCCATAGGTCCGCCACCAAAGGTCGTGCCCATGGCATCGAGCTTGATGGCCTGCGAGACTTTGGCCGACATCAACAGCGCCGAGCACGGGAAGCCGTTGCCCAGCGCCTTAGCAGTCGTCAGCATGTCGGGCATCACGCCATACAGGTTGGCGCCGAACGGCTGGCCGGTGCGTCCCATGCCGCACTGCACTTCGTCGAACACCAGCATCGCGCCGGTTTCATCGCAGCGCTTGCGCAGCGCTTGCAAAAAGCTGGCGCCGATATCAAACGCGCCACCGACGCCTTGCACCGGCTCGACAAACACGGCAGCTGTTTTCTCGGTGATGTGGGCCAGTCCGGCTACATCCTGACGCGGGATGAACTGCACATCGAAGGGCGTGCGCGGATAGCCGTACCACTTGCCCATCGCGCCCCAGGTGATGGCCGCCGCGCCAGGTGTGCGACCGTGCCAACCCTGATCGAGGGCGATGACTTCGCTGCGCCCCGGGTTCACCGCAAAGGCCATCTTCAGAGCGTTCTCGTTAGCCTCCGCGCCGCTGTTGATGAAGAACACACGTTCGAACGGCAAGCCGGAGAACTTGACCAAGCGCTGGGCGGCGCGCAGGCGCACATCCATGGGCACGGCATTGGTTTGAAAGTTGACCGCTTCGGCCTGCTGCATCAGCGCTTGCGTCCAACCCTTGTGACCATAGCCCAGCGCAGCCACGGCATGACCACCATACATATCGAGCACGCGACGGCCATCGGGCGTGTACAGCCACACGCCTTCAGCGCGCGCCACGGGTAGCGGATATTGGGCGAATACGGGGGCTAGATAATCGTGCATGACGAAGGGTGTCCTAAATGTCAGGTCCAACCGGCAGCTGGTGCAGTGAGACCTGCGGTCTCGGCCAAACCCAGCAAACGGTTCATCCATTGCAGAGCACCGCCGGCGGCACCCTTGTTGAGATTGTCGATGACACTCATGACCGCGACGCTGCGGCCGTTGGCGGCCACCGACAGGCGGGCATAGTTGCTGCCGGCGACATCTTTGATGCGCGGCGCCGCAGCGGCCACATGGACGAAGGGTGAGTGCGCATAGAACTGATCGAAGGCTGCAAGCAGCGCAGCCGTATCCAGGGGCTCGCGCAGTTGCGCCTGTACGGTCACGTGTATGCCACGCGCGAAGGGCCCGGAATGCGGCACGAAGTTGAACTCTGCTGCCACGCCGCTGGCGTCCAGCGCACAGGCGGCCACTTCGGGTGTGTGGCGGTGCACCAGCGCGTTGTAGGCATAGAGGTCGCTGTGCCGCTGCGGGTGGTGCGTGCCGTCCGTGGGCTTGCGGCCCGAGCCGGTGCTGCCGGTGATGCCGCTGACATAGAGCTGCGGTGACACCAGGCCCAGCTTGAGCAGGGGCACCGAGGCCAACAGGATGGCGGTGGCAAAGCAGCCCGGATGCGCCACGTGCGGCGTGGATGCTTGCGCCAGATGCTCGGGCACGGCACAGCTGAACTGCGACAGTCGCGCCGGTGCGCCATGTGCGTGCTTGTAGACCGCGGCATAGGCCTCGGCCGTGCGATAGCGGAAGTCAGCCGAGATATCGACCACGCGCGGCTGCGTACCTGCGGCCTCAGCCACAGTCAGCAAGCGGTCGATGAGTGCCGCCGAGGCACCATGCGGTGCGGCAGAGATGATGGCGCTGACCGGCAGCGTGGCCACCAGTTCTTCGATCTGCTCTTGGGACGAAAAGCGCGTCAGCGGATAGATAGCCGCCAGATGCCCGAAGGCGCTGCTGACCAGCGTGCCCGGCTGGCTGTCCGACAGGATGCCGGCCAGACGCAGTTGCGGGTGACCTGCGATCAGGCGCAGCAACTCACCGGACACATAGCCGGTGCCGCCGAGCACAATGGCCGGAATGTGCGCCGCGCTCATCAGGTGCTCTCGACGGCCGCTTTGGCCGGCAGCTTCAAGCTGTCGATGACCAGATCACCCAGCTTGGCACCATCGGTGATGGCGTTGCAGGCGCGCACGCTCATCTGCTCTTCGATGATCTGCACGCCCACGGCGTTATCGGTGGCAGGGCCGGTGACCACGGAGGGTTCGATGCCGAAGCGCTCGCGCAGCAGCTTGACGCCGCCCCAAGCCGCGACCGGATCGTTGGCCGACAGCACGACGCTGGTCAGCGCCTTGCGGATGTCTTCGCAGTGCAGGATCGAATCGACGCCATAGGTGCCGATGAGTCCATCGCCCAGCTCGAACACGATGACGTCGGGCTTCTTGGCCGCAAGCTCTGTGAGCATGCTGCGCGTCAGTGCCGGGCCGGTCTTGGCCGTGGTGGTGACCACGCCCAGGTCGGTGAAGATCAGGCCGTTGCGCGCGCCCGAGTCCTCCATGGCCAGGATGTCGCGACGCAGCGAGACGCCGGTGGCCTTAAACACATCGACCACCAAACCGCGATGGCGCATGCGCGAGACGATGGCGCAGGCGGCGGCCGTCTTGCCGGCTTCCATGCAGGTGCCGGCCAGTGCCACCACCGGCACGTCCTGCGTGTCGAGCACAGCGTTGTAGTCCAGCTGCCGCGAACCCACGCGCGCCGGCACACCGATGCGCTCACCCAGGAATGGGAACTGCAGCACCACGCCCAGCACGCGCACATCAAAGGGTTTGCCCTTGTCGGGGTTGGCCGAATCGCACACGCCCAGCACGCCACCGATGTTGAGCATCTGGATGACATCGCCGGCTTTGACCGACTCGGGTACGCGACCTGAATAGCCGAACAGCGCGCGACGCGTGCCGAGTGCACCGACGACGATGTCACCGCGCACCACCTTGGCCATGCGGCCGCTGGTCAGTTCCAGCGTGTTGTAGGTGGACTTGTTGGTCAGGATCTCGACCACCAGCACCACGCCTTCTTCGGCCGGGATGTTGTCTTCAGCAACGCGCAAGTCGTGCTTCAGGGACAACGCCTGCGTGACCGAGGCGATCTTGTCGACGACGACGCTCTTCATCTACTTGTTGCCTTCGGCTTTGCCAGCCTGTTCGCCAGCACGGCGGTGAAACACGCCCGTCAGGGCCACGATCTTGGAAAAACCCAGCGCATCAGTCGGAGTCCATTCGCCCACGGCTTCGCCGTACACACCCTTGGATGCTGCCATCAGCGAATAAGGCGACTCGACGCCCTCGACGAAGCACTGGCCGGGACGCAGCAGCACGTGCACATCGCCGCAGACGCGCGACTGCGATGACAGCAGCAGCGCTTCAATGTCGCGGCACACCGGGTCGAGCAACTGGCCTTCATGCACCAAGTCGCCATAGGGGCCGGCGACGCTGTCTTTGATGCGCTGCTGGCGCGGCGTCATCACCAGCTTTTCAAGCTCGCGATGGGCGTTGAGCAAAATCTCGGCGGCAGGGGCCTCGAAAGCCACGCGGCCCTTGGTGCCGATGATGGTGTCGCCTAAGTGAATGCCGCGGCCGATGCCAAACGCAGCGCCGATAGTCTCTAGCTGCTCGATGACTTCGACGGGCGACATCGTCGTGCCGTCCAGGCCCACCGGCACGCCCTCATGAAAGTGCACGGTGTGGTGCGCCGGCTGCGCCGGCTGTGTGAATGCATGGCGCGACAGCACCCAGGCCTCTTCGGGGATGCTGCCCTTGGAGGTCAGCGTTTCGGTACCGCCGATGGTCAC
>CAIVTJ010000067.1 GCA_903908825.1 uncultured Pseudomonadota bacterium
TCGGTCACCTCGCGCGCCGAGATGAACGCCCGCGGCCGGTTGATCGCCGCCTTTGCAGACCATGTCGGCCAACCGGTCAAACGCATTTTGGATGCCGGCTGCGGCGTCGGACTGCTGCGCGCGCCGCTCAAGCGCGCCTGGCCCAAGGCCGAATATGTCGGCTATGAGGTCAGCGAGTACTTGTGCAAGCGCTATGGCTGGCGGCAGGGCGGCCTGCAAGAGCTGGCGACGCGCGAGCAGTTTGATGTGGTCATCTGCTACGACGTCATGCAGTACCTGAAGCCCGCGGAGGCCCGGCAGGCCTTTGCCAACCTGGGCCGGGTCTGTCGCGGCGTGCTGTATTTCGGCGCCCTGACCCGCGAGGACTGGGAAGAAAACTGCGACCAGTCGCGTACCGACCCGGCGGTGATGTTGAGAACCGGTCGATGGTACCGGCAGCAGCTTTCCAAGTACTTTCTACATATGGGTGCGGGGTTCTGGCTGCGGCGGGACACCCCGCTGTATGTATGGGAAATGGATACGGCCGGTGTGCGGGTGAAGACCGCCACCTGAGGTTTGCGGTTATGGCGGATAAATCTGCGCAATTGGCGGCGACGAACCGGCGCATTTTTCTGATCAGCGTGGTCGGCGTGCTGCTGATCGTGCTGGCCGGCGCGGGCGCGATGCTGCTGGAGATGCAGATGCCCATCGACCGGCGTCTGGCGCTGGCGATGCCGCTGCTGGCCGCTGCAGTGGCCGTCCTGTACGTCTGGTGGCGCGTGCGGGTTCTCGCCCGCGAGCTGGTCGAGGCGATCACCGCTGCGCAGCTGGTCAAGGCCCAGTTCGAGGCCGCTGCCCGGCAGAGCATCGACGCTTTTTGCACGCTGTCAGCGGTCTATGACAACAGGCAGCAGGTGGTCGATTTTCGGCTGACCTATCAAAACCCTGCCCACCAGCGTCTGTGGGCACTGTCCGGCACGGCCCGCGAGGGTGCTTGCCTTAGCGAGTTCCTGCCGGCCGATCTGTCTGCCGAGCTCATCGCAGCCTATGCCGCGGTGTTGCAGCAGGATGAGCCGCTGCTGGAAGAGCGCTCGCAATTGGTGCCTGGCGACGGTCCGGAGTGGGTGCGCCACCTGGCGGTACCGTTGGGTGACGGTGTGGCAGTCACCTGGTATGACGTCAGCGAGCGCCGCCGCGCCGAAGATAAGGTGCGGCTGCAGTCGCCGTATGACCCGGTCACTGGGCTGCTGAACGCGGTGACTTTCAGCGACCGGCTCGAACATTGCCTGCGGCGTGCCCGGCGCGGGCAGCGGCAGTTCTGCCTGATCAAAATCGATCTGGCCGGCGTGGGTGCGCTGAACGAGCGTCACGGCGCGCCGCTGGTGGGTCAGTTCCTGCGCGTTTTGTCGCAGAATGTGCAGCGTGCTCTGCGCGAGTCCGACACGCTGGCCTGGTTCTCAACCCACAGTTACGGCGCCATCCTGGAAGACGAACGCAACCTGCCCGCAGGCGATGGCGTGGTGCGCACGCTGCTTAAAGTCATCAGTACACCCATCGAGGTCGAGGGCCAGATGCTGCAGGTGTCGGCTAATGCGGGCTTAACGCTGTGGGATAACGACCGGCAAACCGCTGCTGACCTGGTCAAGGAAGTGCAACTGGCGGTCAAGGCGGCACGCGCTGGTGGTCGCAATCAGCATGCCGTCTACACGCCCGCACTGGCGACGCAACAAGCACGCTGACTCCGGTATCCTTGCGGCCATGATCGTGCCGCAGCATCA
>CAIVTJ010000068.1 GCA_903908825.1 uncultured Pseudomonadota bacterium
CGCACACCACCTGCACGGCCATGTCCTGCACCTCCCAGGGCGTCATCTCTATGTTCTGGTCGGTAACCAGTGCCACGGGGTCAATGGGTGTCTGGCCGTCTGCATCCAGCAGCCCCCATCCGGGCAGGGCTGCCACCCACTGCCCGCTGATGTGCTGGCGCATGGGCAGTACGCAGGGCACGCCATTAGTGCCAGTGGCTGCGGTGATGAAACCGTCGGAGTTACCGGGTCCTTGCACATCGCCGTCGATGTCTTCGACGCGCACATAGAACAGCTGGTTACCCAGTCGAAAGGACAGATGCTCCAGGTACGGGGGATAGGGGTGCGCGCGCAGCCAAAACTTGATGCCGCCTTCGACTTGGTGGTTGAGGTGATTGCCGGCTGCACTCCAGCAGGCGCGGAAGGCGTCGGACATGGTGTCTTGGTCGATTTCGTACATGCGCGGGGCCTCTGCATTACAGGTGGGTGCAGAGTGGCAGGGGGCAGGCTCAACCGATGAGCCGCGGGCCGCTGGGCAATGACCGGCGCATAGCCCCGATCTGGGTAGGGCTGCAACCCGCTGCGGTCAGGTAACCCGCACCTCTAGGGTGCGGCCCAACGCGCGGGCGGCGGCTTCGATCTGGTCCAAGCGCGATGCGTGGCGCAGGTCGAACAAGCGGTCAACTTGCGGCAGATGCCACCCAAGTCGCCTGGCCAGCTCGGACTTCTTGATACCTCCATCGATCATGGCCTGATAGAGGCCCAGCTTGGCGCTTTCGAGGGCTGATGGACGTACCGTCCGCTGGCCGCGCCGTGCCTTGCTGGGGCGTGGCAGCGGCTTGCGTGCCTCGACATAAAACGACAATGCGGTTTCCAGTGCGTCCACTGCTTGAAGCAGCGCCGCATCCTCGTCAGCGCCAAAGGTGAGCGCTTCGGGCACGTCTGGAAACTTCACCATCACGGTGTCGCCATCGGCGATCAGCAGCACTGGGTAATCAAACACTGCCGCACCTCACTTCAAGCCAAGTTGGCGTTTGATTGCTGCTTCAAGGCCTTTGCCCAGCTCGCTGGTACCGTGCGCTGGCAATTTGGAGTTCACAGACTAAACACTTCTGTTGCGTCGGTAAAGGACATCGGCGACTGTGACTTGGCCTTGGCTCCGCTGCCAGCCGCGTTTCTAATGCACAGGGCTGGATACGCGAAGTTGCGCTGGACCGCTGACGAAAGGCGCCGCACACCACCTGCACGGTCGTTACCCCTGCGCGTCTTGGAGCGGATTTGTCAGCGAGAGAGCAGTTCGACGTAGGCCTGGTAGCTGTAACTTCTGTTCTTTTTCTGGCCCGTCATTTCCGCCACGATGCCCAGCTCTTCCAGCACCTTGACCGCCGCCGTCGCTGTCGGAAAGCTCGTGTCCAGCTGCCGGCGAACGCGTTCGATCGTGAAGCGCGGCATCATCGGCAGCATTTCAAACAGCCGGTAACTTGCCGGGCCAGCCTTGGGCGACTGCAACAGGCGCTTGCGGTCAGCGGCCACCAGACTGGCCACTTCGATGATGTTGCGCTCTGCATCCCCGGCTGCCACGGCCACCGCCTCAAGGAAGTAGGTCACCCAAGCTTCCCAATCGCCCTGTGTACGGATGGCCGACAGACGACGGTAGTACTCGGCCTGGTGCTGCTTCAAATATCCGCTCAGGTACATCAGCGGCTCGGCCAGCAGTCCCCAGTGCTCGAACAGTGCGGCGATCAGCAGGCGGCCAATGCGCCCATTGCCATCCAGATAGGGATGGATGGTTTCGAACTGCGCATGGATCAGCGCCACCCTCACCATGGGCGGCAACTGGGTCCCATCGTCATGAATGAAGCGCTCCATATCGGCCAGCAAAGCCGCTACGTGCTCCGGCGGTGGCGGCACGAAAGCGGCATTGCCAGGTCGCGTGCCGCCAATCCAGTTTTGTGATCGACGCAACTCTCCTGGCTGCTTGCCTGCACCTCTGGCGCCATCGAGCAGCAAGCGATGGGCATCGCACAGCAGCCGAACGCTAATGGGCAGCCCTTGGGGGGCACGCAATTGCTCTTCGACCCAGCGGAAGGCACGCAGGTAATTGGTCACCTCCTCCACATCATCGGTGTTGCTGACCTTGAATCCCGCTTCCTCATCGAACAAGTCGGTCAGAGTGGCCTGCGTGCCCTCGATCTGGGATGTCAGCAACGCTTCCTTGCGGATGGCGCTGTACAGCAGCCAATCCACCGACGGCACTAAACCGGACACTCCGGCTAGGCGCGCGAGCGCCAGCTCCGCCTGGCGATTGAGTTCAACGTAGACGGCTGGCGCCAAGGCCGGTCCCGTAGGTGGCA
>CAIVTJ010000069.1 GCA_903908825.1 uncultured Pseudomonadota bacterium
GGTCTGCAAGGTCCACCTGCGCCTTCAGGCGCAGCAACTCACGCATGCAATCGATGTGGCCTTCGCGCGCGGCATACAACAACGGCGTCATGCCGCCATGGTTCATGTCTTTGGGCCGGCCTTCGGCGGTAACCCGGCGTTGCCAATCGCGCACCGTGGCGCGTGCATTGACGTCGGCGCCCTTGGACGCCAGCAGCTTGATCATCGCGGCTTGGTTTTGTGCCGCAGCCCAGATCAACGCGGTCTGTCCACCCCAGTGTTCACGCGTGTCGACCTTGGCGCCGTGTTGCAGCAGCAGTGTGGCCGCCGCCAGATTACCGGTGCGCGCAACGGCCATCAGTGCGGTCTGGCCTTCGGCGTTGGCTTCGTTGGCATCGGCGCCGGCCCGAAGCAGCAGACGCATGACGTCCACATCACCGCGGCGTGAGGCTTCACTTAAGGGCGTGGCGCCATAGCGGTTGCCCTGACGCGCGTCGGCGCCGGCCTTGAGCAACTGCGCGACACGCGCGGCATCGCCCTCATAAGCGGCCATCAACAAGGCCGTGCTGCCATCGGCTGACATCACGGCGGCTGCAGGGGATGCAGCAAAGGTCGATGTCGTGCCCGCAGCGATGGCCAGCACCACCGCCGCAGCGATGAGCGCGCGCTTCACGTTAAATCTCCGTCAACAGGCCGGTGCTGTTACCCAGTTCCTCATAAGGCAGGCCGGCACGCTGCAACAGGGTCAGCAGCAGGTTGGCGTGCGGCGTGTCCTGCGGGTACTTCACGTGCTGGCCACCCTTGATGCGGCCATAGCCCTTGCCCATAACGACATTGGGCAGCGGGTCGTTGTTGTGCAGGTCGCTGTTGCTCATGTTCGAGCCATACAAAATGATCGAGTGATCGAGCAAAGAGCCATCACCATCTTGTGTGGTCGACAGCTTCTTAATGAACTTGGCGAACACCTGCGTGTGGTAATTCTGAATGCGCACCAGACGCTCAATCTTGTCGGCATCGTTCTGGTGATGCGACAGCGGATGAAAGGCCTCGGTGATGCTCAGGTTCGGATACGTGCGCATGCTGACTTCTTTGGCCATCATGAAACTGGCCACGCGCGTCATGTTCGCCTGCCAGGACAGCGCAATCATGTCGAACAGCAGGTCCAGGTGCTGGCCAAAGTCATCGGGAACACCCTGCGGTGCATTGGGCAGATCCATCTTGGCGCTATCGCTGGTCGCCAGGCGCTGGATGCGGCCCTCGACCTCGCGGATGCTGTCCAGATAATCGCTGACCCGCGCGCGATCGCCGGCGCCCACACGACGCTGCAGACGCGCGCTCTCGCCTCGCACATAGTCGAGGATGCTGCCGGTCTCTTGCAGAATGTCGCGGCGCTCGGCGTTGGTGTCGCCTTGGCCGAACAGCTGATAGAACACCTTGCGCGGATTGTCTTCCATGGGCAGCGGCTGCGTGGGCGTGCGAAACGCCGTGGTGCTGCCAAAGCCGCAACCGGTCGCGCCTTGACCGCAGGTGGCGTTGCCGCCTTCACCGGTCAGCTCCATAGACGGTAAGGGTGTGCCCTGACCGAAATGCCGCGCGGCCAGTTGGTCGGCGGTCACGCCCTTGTCGCCTTCGCGACCGCGTATGCCCTGACACGACAGCCAGGTGCCGGCCATGATGCCGTGCGGGTCAGAACTCTCGCCGCCCTTGTTACGCAGGCCGCTGACGATGGTCATGTGGCTGCGGAACGGATCCAGCGGCTTGAGGATGGCCGAAGGCGTGTAGTCGGTGCCGGTTTGCTGCGGCGACCAGGATTTCATGATGGCGCCATGCGGAAAGTACACAAAGCCCATGCGCGGCGTCGGGCTGGCAGCGGTGGCCGCCAGGGCCGTCTGCGCCGGGATCATCGCATCGAGCAACGGGAGCGTGACCGACACGCCCAGACCGCGCAGCACAGTGCGCCGTGAAAGATGTTTTTTGGTGATGAACATGGTGCTGCCCTAGTGTTGTATAGCGGCTTGTTTGATGACGGGTGTGGTGGCGTCTGCCGGCACTTGCGCCTTCTGGAAGGCATCGCTGGTCACGATGTTGAAGACCAGCGTTGAAAAGCGGTAATCGTCGGCGGCCGCTGTACGCACGATGGCGCGCACTGTGGGCATGTCTTGGGGCTCCAGAGTGCGGCCCAGGCCATAGATCATCAGTCGCTCCACCATGTTCTGTACGAACAGGTTGGGGTTCTTCAGCAGTGCGCTGCGAAGATCGTCCGGACCTTTGATCTGCGAGCCATCGGGCAGTTGACCCTTGTTGTCGATGGGCGTGCGCGCATAGCGGTCTATGTCGCGACGTTTGCCGGTGGCATCAAAGCCTTCGAGCGCGAAGCCCAGCGGATCCATGGCCTCGTGGCAGGAAAAACATTGCGGCTTGGCGCGATGGCTTTCCAGCAGTTCGCGCACGGTCTTGGGCTTCTTGCCGGCTTCGTTTTCTTTCAGCGCGTCGACGGCCGGCGGTGGCACCGGGGGCGGAGTGCCCATGATGCGCTCGAGCACATAGCTGCCGCGCAACACGGGTGAGGTGCGGTTGGGATAAGAGCTGGCCATCAGCACACCGCCCTTGCCCAGCAGCCCCCAACGCGTCGAATCGGCAAGGTCAACCTTGCGGAATTGATCGCCGCGTACGCTGTTGATGCCGTAGTGCAATGCCAAGCGTTCGTTGACGAAGCTATAACGGCCGCGCAGCAATTCCAGCACCGACTGATCACCGCGAAACACGCTGTCCATGAACAGCTTGATCTCGGTCTTGAAGTCCTCGCGCAGATCGCCGGCGCCGCTGGCATAGGGGAACAGTGACGGTTCGGGTGTGATCTCGGCGAGCTTGGACAAATTGAGCCACTGCGCGCCGAAGTTGGACGCCAGCGTCATCGCACGCGGATCGGCCAGCATGCGCTTGACCTCGTTGCGCAGCACAGTCGGGTCGCGCAGCTTGCCCGAGGCCGCGACATTCAGTAGTTCATCGTCGGGCAGGCTGCTCCACAAAAAGAACGACAGGCGTGAAGCCAACGCCAGATCATCGATGGCATAAATGCTGCCCGCTGCCAACGCCGTGGCAGGCTCGTCACTGCGGAACAGGAAGTCCGGGTGGGCCAGCACAGCGGTGATGGCGCGGCGTACACCGGCATCAAAGTCACCGCTCTTGCGGCCGGCTTCATAGATTGCCAGCAGCGGCGTCAGGTCTTCATCGTTCACCGGCCGGCGGAAAGCCCGGCGTGCAATCCGCTCGAGCACCTGCCGCGCACAGGCGGGCTCTTCGGCTGCAGCCTGCGGATAGCAAGCCGCAAAGATGCGATCGCGGCTCGCCGTGCGACTGACACCGGTGGCGTTGTAGGGGCCGCGCACTTCAAAAGAGCTGACGCGCAAGATGCGGTCCTGACCGCCGCCGGGCACATACATCTGCAAGCGATCTTCGGACTCGGCAAAGCTGCGCTGACGGAAGGCCACCACCAGCTTGTGCACACCGGCCTTGGCCTTGAACTTGATGTTCTTGAGCCGCAGGTTGATGGCCTCGACCGCAGGGTCCTGCTTCTGGTCGATGGCTTTCATATCGGCTTCACCGCCGATGCTGGTTTCATACACCTGCTCACCATCGAGGGTGATGACCAGCGGGTTCTCGAACTCCATGTTGTAGACCCAAAGGGCCTGCGCCATGTTGGCGATGTTGATGATGTACTCACCATCGGCCGGAAAGTTGTGATCGACCGCGATGCCGCCGCGCGTGCCCAGCGGCAGGCCTTCTTCATGGAAGAACTGCGTGCTCGGGTTGCGCGCGCGATAGGTGGTGCCGGCCGGCAGCGCGTCTTTGTTGCCCATGGCTTGCACGGCCACGGTGCGCGCGGCGCCGATGTACTGATCGAGAAACGACGGCGTCACTTGCAAGGCTGCGGCTACGTTGTCAAAGCCTTCGCGCGGTTCATCACGCGGCAATAGCGCGCTGGCGTCTACGTCCAAGCCCAACAACTCTTGAACCGCGTTGGCGTATTCCTTGCGGTTCAGACGGTGCAGGCCGACGCGGCCGGGCACGATATGCCCTTTGGCGGCGCCATCGAGGGTGCCTTCCATCCAAGCGACGAAGCTCTGCGAGAGGGGAGTGGCCGGGCGCGGGTTGCCGCCGGGTGGCATCTGCTGGCTGCGCAGCTTGCGGATGACCTTTTCCATGACCTCCGCATTACGCGGGATATCGGCCTCGGACAGGGTGTCAAAGGCAATGCCACCGGCCCAGTCTTCGGCGTTATGGCACTTGCTGCAGTACTCACCGAAAAAAGCCCAGGAGGGCGCCTGTGCCGCCGGTGCAGCCTGCGCCGGCGCAGCAGCCATGATCAGCGCTAAAGCTGCTGTGATGGCCAGAATGCGTTGCCCGATAACCATGACCGTCTCCGCCCCTAAAAACGTGGTACTTAAGCCTGCAGCATATGCCTGCTGCCCGCGGCTAGCCAGTGAAGCACTCGGTCTTCCGAGGCGTGGCTTATACTTAAATCCAGCCGATAAGACAGGACCTTCGACATGAGTCATCACCACGAGTTGCACCGGATCGGCCGCACGGGTTGGTTGCGCGCTGCAGTGTTAGGCGCCAACGACGGATTGATCTCCACGGCCAGTCTCATCATCGGTGTCGCGGCAGCCCATCCAGAGGGCTCGGCCGTGCTGTTGGCGGGCTTCGCCGGTCTGGTCGGCGGGTCACTGGCCATGGCCGCAGGCGAATACGTCTCAGTCAGCTCTCAGGCCGACAGCGAACAGGCCGATCTGGCCCGCGAACGGCAGGAGCTGCACAGCGCCCCCGAGGCCGAGCAGCGCGAACTGGCCGGCATTTATGTGCGCCGCGGACTGACCCCGGAACTCGCCGACCAAGTGGCGCAGCAGCTCACGGCACACGACGCGCTGGGTGCTCACGCACGCGACGAATTGGGCATCACTGATTTCAGTCGGGCGCAGCCCTTGCTGGCCGCCATGGCATCAGCCGGTTCGTTTGCGCTGGGCGCTTTGTTGCCTCTATTGGTTACGCTGCTGGTGCCGGCGGCGCAGATGTCGCTGGTTATTTTCGCAGTGACCTTGCTGCTGCTGTTGGCCTTGGGCGCAGCGGCTGCCCAGCTGGGCGGAGCGCGCCGGCTACCCGCCGCGCTGCGTGTGGCTTTTTGGGGTGCCCTAGCCATGGCAATCACCGGTCTGGCGGGTCACTATGCCGGCGCTGCGATCTGAGCTGCTCAACCGTTACTTGCAACGCATCGCTTATGAAGGCGAGGCGCCGGCCACTCTAGCCACACTGCAAAAGCTGCTGGCCTTACATACGGCCAGTTTGCCGTTCGAAAACTTCTCGCCCTTGCTGGGTGAGCCCGTATCGCTGCAGCTGCCAGCCTTGCAGGCCAAGTTGCTGGACAGTCCGCGCGGCGGTTGGTGCTTCGAGCACAACACCCTGTTGTTCTCGGTGTTGCAGCAACTGGGCTTTGCAGCCTCGCTATTGGCAGCCCGTGTGTTGTGGCAGCAAACCCCCGACCAGCGCCCGGCTCGCAGTCACATGCTGTTACAGGTGCATTTGCCTGAGGGCGATTATCTGGCCGATGCCGGCTTCGGTGCTGTCACCTTGTCCGCGCCGTTGGCTCTACAAGCCGATCACGTACAGCAGACGACCCACGGCAGTTACCGCTTAAGTGCGGAACCCGATGGCTATAGCTTGTGGGCTTTGTTGGGTGATGACTGGTCGGTGCTTTATCAGTTTGACCTGCAGCCGCAGCAGTTAGCAGACTTTGACGTGATGTGCTGGTACCTGTGCAACCATCCGCAGTCGCGCTTCCTGCACAACATCACGGCAGCACGCTTGCGCGCCGATGGACGCCACACGCTGCGCGACGGCCGCTATACCTGGCGCAATGACAGCGGTGGTCTGATCAGTCAACGCCATCTGGCAGACTTGGCTGACCTGCTGCACGTGCTGCACCACACTTTTGGCATCGTCTTGCCCGAGAGCGCCGCAGCTAATGCGCGCTTGCTGAAGTTGCTGCAGCCAGCTTGATGGTGCGCAGCTTGTGTGTCGCTCCGAAGTGTTCATCGAAACCATATGCGGTCACTTCCACAGCACCACTGGCATGGATGCTGACCGTCGCCCAGGCGTAATAGCGATCTGAGGCAGCACGCAGGGGTTCGCCGATCTTGGCTTCGAAGGGTGAGCCACCGGATCCGACCAGCACCTGCCAAGCCTTGCCGTGCTTGGAGATATTGAAGATGTGCTGGTGACCGCATAAATAAGTTGCGGCATGCCTTTCGATGACTTGCCAGAACTCATCACGTGCCGCGGGGTCTATACTTAAGCCTGAAGGGCTGGTGGGCAGCGGTTCTGCGCCGTCCTTGCTGTAATAATAGGTGTAGGCCGGTTTGTGCCCGAACACGAACAGATGTTTGGCACCGCGAGCCTGCGCTGCAGCCAGATCGGCCTCCAGCCATTGCGATGGCGCATGCGAGTCGGCGCCGGTCGGATCAGTGTTCATGACCGCAAAGTGCGAGTCGCGCAAATCAAAGCTGTACGAGAGCTGGCTTTGATCGCTAGGCAGCCGGTCAAGTGCGGCGTTGTTGCGTGTGTTGATGAATGTGGGCTCGATGCCGGTGGCCTGCTGCATCCGGCGCGCGTCGATGATCAGATCGCCCATGTTGGCGCGCCAAGCGTCTTCGTTCTCGGGTTGCGCCAGCTTCCCTGCGGCCTTCCATTGTGATTCATGGTTACCCATCACAGGCACAACATAGGTTCCGGTCTCTATGGCATCTGCGACCATGCCGCGCCAATACGCATATTGCCGGTAGGTCTGCACCAGATCCGAGTTGACGATGGCCTGCACAGATGAGGTGTCCTGGGGCACGACGGCCTTGCCATAGCCATTGATCATGTCGCCATTGAAAAACAGCAACTGGGCTTGTTGCGCGCGCACGCCGCGCAAGATGCGCCCTAATGCCTTGCTGTTCTGCAACCAGATGCGATCTTGTGCTGACAACGGCAGCGTGCTGGGGTCGGGGTCTTCGAGGCTGGTGCGTGAATCACCTACCGTTGCAAAGCGTAAAACGACCGGGTCATTGGCGGTCAAAGCCTGACCGCTCAGTAACAGCATAATGGTTGTCAAGGCAAAGTAATGTTTCATGGCCTCAAGTGTAGCCGCGTTGCTTGTCATTACTTTGACACAGCAGTGCAATAAGGTTCGCGCCTTCA